>NZ_CALGVK010000080.1:0-6119 GCF_937930195.1 uncultured Empedobacter sp. | reverse complement strand
TGATTGAGCACAATATGGATATTATTAAAGTTGCCGATTGGGTAATAGATCTTGGACCAGAAGGAGGGAAAAAAGGTGGTTTCTTAGTAGCAGAAGGAACACCAGAAGATATTGTAAAAGTAAAAGAATCGTATACAGCGCAATTCTTAAAAGAGAAATTATAACGAACAAAATGTATAAAACCGAGTATTAACTCGGTTTTTTATGGTGTAGTACATGTTGAATTATGATAAACAGGAAAATTGCATGAATTTGCAATAAAACACAATTCATTTGCTTTTTTATGCAAAGAAAGAGCGAGCTCAATTTGCGTTTCATCAGCAATAATAACTTCTGGAAATAAATTGACTACAATAATTTTTCCACTTCCATCTGCATTCACAACTAAAGTTGCTTCAGAATGATCAGTGTAAGAAATGACCTCAATTTTATGTTGAGCACAACAATATAAGTACGACATCATATGGCATGAAGTTAAACTACTTAATAACAAATCTTCGGGATTATATAGATTAGGGTTTCCCTTAAAAGCTTTTGCAGCCGATACTTCTAACTCTGGTTTTCCATCAATCAAAATATGATGACTTTTACTATAAAATTTAGTAGTACGATCGGTTGAAGGTTCTTTCTTAATCCAATTTAATGCAACTTTAAATAAATGTTTCAAGATGTAATTTTTACCAAAAATAAACGATAAAAAAAACACAACCAAGAATCCTTCGTTGTGCTTTTATTAATAATGAATTATATTTAAAATAATAATTTATTTTGCTTGCTTATCAATTTCATTTTGAATGATTTTCCAATCATATAATTGAAAAGTTTTTCCATTGCTCATTGCGACAAAAAATCCTTTTGGAAATTTAGTTCCGAAATTAAAATTTACAGCATCAGCTCCATCACATTCTATTGTAGAAACTGGAATTTTAGCAATTAATTTGTGTTCATTCGGATTTGTAGGCTCTCCTTGTCTTTTATAAACATTAAAATAATTTGCTTGTTGATCCGAAATCAAGATGTAACCATCTTTAGCTGAAGTTTTATAAATCGCAATACCTTCGTGATCTCGTTTAAAATCATTTTGTCCAAAAAAAGCTATTTCTTCGTTTCCTTTTTTAGGTTCAGCATAATATTTTCTAATTCCCGTTGTTTCATCTGCATAATAAATATACCCTAATTCTTCATCAACTGCGATTGCTTCAATTTCTTTTTTGCCAGAATAATTACCAAATTTTCGAACCAATGTAGTTGTAATTTGACCATTTTTTTCTTCAAGTAGATATTGATGGATATATTCGCCACTTGGCCCTTCTTTTCTTCCTACAATTGCATAAATTTTATTGTCTTTACTTTTGTATAATGCAATTCCCATTGGATCTCGTTGAGTTTCATTTTCAAATACATCAATTCCTCCATTGTCTATTAATTTGAAATCTGGTAAAGAAACAATTCTGATTTTGTTACTTGCACGTTCTGTCGTAACAGCAATATCAATTTCTTTTCCTTCAAAACTAAATCCGTAAGCGACATCTACATTATTTGGACGATTGAGTGGAGTAATTTTATGAATAATTTCACCATTAAGATTATAAGCATATAAACCTCCTGTATCTTCTTGTTTATCTGTTCCGATAATCATAGATTTTTCTGGATTTTTTTTATCAATCCAAATCGCAGGATCATCAGTGTCATTTGGTGTTTGTTGAGTTGTAACAGTTGGCTTTAATGCATTTTTTGGGATGGATGCTAATTTGGAAGATTCACACGAAAATATACTTCCAATTACTGATAAAGTGATGATTATTTTTTTCATACTATTTTATTTTAGAAATCAAATTTTAACCCCATTGTAAAACGTGGTTGATAATACTCAAGTTGTTTAGTTTGGTTTGATACGCCTTGGTAGTAACGTAATGGTTGATTGGTTAAATTATTTGCTTCTGCAAAAATTCGTAGGTTATTTGAAAATTTATAAGAAGCGTTTGCATCTATAAATAGTTGTTTGTCGTAATAACTATCTTCGAAAGCATTTCCTCCAATTTCGTCTAAATAAGCTGCCGTATAATTAAGAGAAACTCTTGCTGTAAATTTTTTATTCTCAAAAGATAATGATCCATTAAACATATGTGGAGCTGTTTTTGGTAAATCAAGATCTTCTCTCAAATCACCGTCTTCATTTGTTATTCCTTTGGCTTTAGAATCGGTGTATGTATAATTTAAATACACACCAAGATGTTTGAAAAATTCTCCTGGAATAAAATCTAATTGACGCTGAAAAGCTATTTCGAAGCCATAAACATTTACATGATCTCCGTTGCGCGCTTGAGTCATTTTCCAATTTTCACCGGTAGGAATTGGATTAGCAATATCAGGAAATAATGCATTAAAATTACTGCTTGTAAATGTATTGTTTTTATATGTGTATATAAAATCATTTAATTTTTTATAAAAGAATCCTCCCGAAACAATTCCAATATTTTCAAAATAATTTTCTAACATTAAATCGTAATTCATTGCATAAGTAGCTTTTAAATCAGGATTTCCTGCGTATAATTCAGAATCTTCTTTTAAAACGCTTACATATGGTGCTAAACTATAATAATTGGGACGAGCCAAACTCGTTGTAAATGCAGCTCTAAGAATAAAATCATTTGTGAATTTATGTTTCAAAGAAATACTTGGAAGTATGTTTGTATAATCATTTTTATGATTAATTTCTCCGATTAAATCTTCTTCATCTTGAACATAATTACCCGTATATTCGATAGACGTATTTTCTACTCGAACTCCAAGTATTACAGAAGTCATCGTAGATAAATCTTGATCCCAACGAATATATCCAGCCGAAATATTTTCTTTTGCTTTATAATTTGACGCTAAAAATTCAGACGGTTCTAAATTAGCATTAAATAATGATGGATTAGAAAGTGCTAAATTTCCTAAATTTTGATTCGAGTAAAAATAGCCAGCTTGATATTTTGAACCTGGGTTAAATTTAGAACTGCTCCAATCTACCGGATTTTGAGAATTTAAATTCCCCAAACCATCTATACTTTCGTATGAATAATAAATATTGTTTCGTTCTTTATTTTTTAAACGTAAACGCCCACCAAAACGTAAACGCCCTTTTTGGTTATCGATTACACTAAAAGGAACTCGGAAATTTAATTTCGCTCCAAATTCTTTTTCACTTGTATAATCATGTTGTTCAGACAAAGTTCCGACTTTGTATTTAGATAAATCTTCTGTAGATGTTGTAGAAACTAATGGATAGTTTGGATCGGATAAATCTTCTGTAAAACTAACGTTTTTTGCTCTGTAATCAGTATAACGCTCATTTGGTCTATCTTCGCTTGCTTTAGAAAAAGTTACCGCCCAATCCATATCAATTTTTGGAGATAACAAATGTTCTCCTTTTAAAGAAATATTATAAACTCTTTGATCTTCTAATCGTGCATTTTTATTGCGATTATTATTAATACCTCCTTTAGTCTCTCTTCTTATACTTCCTTTGTAATTGTTTGTTTTTTCGTCGTATTCTAAGTCTTTATATGTTACTCTATATCTGTTTTCTCTATCATCTCGCCAATTATAGATAGCAGATAAATCTATTCTATTGTTTTCATTGAATTGATAATCAGAAGATAAAGAAATACTTCTTCTTACACGTTGAATATCATATTTTCGAATCTGAAATTCAGACAAATAAGTTTTATCGCCATCTTTTTCCCAAACTGCCTCAATATTATCTGAACCAAAATTCTGAACTTGGTAACTTGCAGAAGCAACAACCCCTAACTTTTTATCAAAAAATCTATTTCCATATAAAAAAGCAGAATTGTATAATCCTTTTTCACGAATTGGAGCGTATCCTCCTGAAGCTGTAATAGAAATTCGCTCTTTATTTGGAACTGCACGTGTTATCAAATTCACAGCTCCACCAATTGCATCGGCATCCATGTCAGGCGTCAAAGTTTTATTTACTTCGATTGTAGATATCATTTCCGAAGGAATCAAATCCATTTGTACGTTACGGTTATCACCCTCTGCAGAAGGAATACGATCTCCGTTTAACATAACAGAATTTAATTCAGGTGAAAGACCTCTAATAATTATATTACGTGCTTCTCCTTGATCATTTTGCATCGTAATACCTGAAACACGTTTTAAAGCATCTCCAATATTAGAATCTGGAAAACGACCAACTTGATCAGAAGAAATAATATTTGTAATATTTCCATTGTTTTTCTGTTGATTTAATGCTTTTGCTTGACCTTTCAAAAAATCACCGATTACGACAACTTCATTTAATTCTCTACTTTCAGCATCTAAAGAGAAATTGATTACTGCAGTTTTATTTTCTGAAACTTCTATTTGTTTAGATATAGTTTCATAACCTAAATAATCAATATAAACAATGTATGTACCCGGATTTAGGTTTAGGAATTGATAATTTCCATTTTGATCAGAAATTGTGTATTTGTTTGTGTTTTCAATTCGTAGCCTAGCTCCTGGTAGAGAAAATTGATCAGTAGCATCAATAATTTTTCCAGAAATCACACCATTTTGAGCCAAAACCATAGGTCCTAACACAAGTAATGTGAGTTTTAATAAATGTTTCATGGTTCAATAATTTCAACAAAAGTACATTTGCAATATATCCTAATTGTTAAATCATCATTATGAAATATTTAACATTTCAGAAATAGTTTTTTTAATGATTGATCTAAATTATTCAATCTTTTATTTTAGAAAAATAGTGCGTAATTCGACATATAATCTACTTTTTTACTAATTATAGCTGGTTTCAAATGGTTACTTTTGTATCGATTATAATTAAACAAAATGTCTTTTTCTAGCTTTATCAATACCAATCAAAAACTTAATATAAAAAATGAAATTTTAGCAGGGTTAACTGTTGCGATGACCATGATTCCTGAGTCGCTTTCGTTTGCAATTTTAGCAGGTTTATCACCTTTAATTGGTCTTTATGGAGCCTTTATTATGGGAATTGTAACTTCAATTTTTGGAGGTCGACCAGCAATGGTTTCAGGAGGAGCAGGAGCGACGGTTATTACACTAATTGCCTTAAATGCGACTTATGGTGAACAATATATTTTTGCAGCAGTAGCATTGGCAGGTGTTTTTCAACTAATAGTGGGTATTTTTAAACTTGGAAGATTTGTTCGTTTAATTCCTCAACCTGTTATGTATGGTTTTCTAAACGGTTTGGCAATCGTGATCTTTATGTCACAAATCGAACAATTCAAATCAACATCAGAAGGGGTTACGCATTGGTTATCAGGCACATCTCTTTATATAATGTTAGGATTAACGTTTATCACCATTTTAATTGTTTACTTTTTTCCGAAAATAACTAAAGTAATTCCTGCTTCATTGGTTGCAATTCTGATCACTTTTTTGTTGGTTTTAGGTTTTCAAATTGATACTAAAACGGTAGGTGATATAGCAACCATCAAAGGAGAATTACCTGTTTTTCATATTCCAAGTGTTCCATTAACTTTAGAAACCTTTAAGATTATTTTACCGTATTCGATTATTATGGGATCGGTAGGATTGATAGAAACTTTACTTACACTAACGTTAGTTGATGAGGTGACAGAAAGCAAAGGGAACTCGAATAAAGAATGCATGGCGCAAGGTGTTGCTAATATGACCAATGGATTTTTTGGAGGGATGGGGGGATGCGCAATGATTGCACAAACTTTTGTCAATCTTGATGCAGGTTCACGATCTCGACTTGGTCCAGCAATAGGAGCAATAACAATCTTGGTTATTATTTTGGTTGGAGCGCCAATTATAGAAAAAATTCCGATGGCAGCTTTAGTTGGCGTGATGATGATGGTAGCAATTTCAACATTTAAATGGGGATTTTTTAAATTAATTACAAAAATGCCTAAATCAGATATTTTTGTAAGTGTTTTAGTTGCACTTATAACTGTTGTTCTTCATAATCTTGCTTTAGCTGTTTTTGTTGGAGTCATTGTTTCTGCTTTGGTTTTTGCTTGGGATAATGCGAAACGAATAAGAGCCAGAAAATCTATCGATGACAATGGTCGTAAAATTTATGAAATATATGGTCCACTTTTCTTTGGTTC
>NZ_CALGVK010000079.1:0-3251 GCF_937930195.1 uncultured Empedobacter sp. | reverse complement strand
GTTGGCGAGGGAACGCCCAGAAAGAAATTATTTAAGTTTAATTGTTGTTGTAAAGTTTAATACAATATTGCTGAAACTAAATTATATAAAAAATCCTGATAATATAAATTACCAGGATTTGTATAGCGTGTAAGAAAAATTTTTATTCTAAAATTTTAAGAACTTTTGTTGTTCTAGCGCGAGAAGCTTCGATTAAATCGGCTTGACCTAAATCTTCACCGTAAGAAGGAATCATTGTTTTGATTGCATCATTCCAATCGTTTTTCATTAAATCAGGGAAACATTGTTTCATTAAGTTTAGCATTGCACTTACTGAAGTAGATGCTCCTGGAGATGCGCCTAATAAGGCTGACATTGATCCGTCTTGAGAGGTTACGATTTCAGTACCAAATTTTAAAGTACCTTTTCCGTCTTGTTGCTCGATTACTTGAACACGTTGACCTGCAGTTTGCTCAAACCAATCATCTAATTTCGCTTCAGGTAAATATTCTTGTAAAGATTCAACCTTTTTAGCTTTTGATAACATCACTTGTTCGATCAAGTATTTTGTTAAGTCGATGTTGTTTAAACCACAATTCATCAAGAAACCTACATTACCTAAATTTACAGATTTAAATAAATCTAAGTTAGATCCGTATTTTAAGAATTTAGTTGAGAATGTGGCAAATGGACCAAATAACAAAGATTGTTTACCATCAATAACGCGTGTATCTAAGTGAGGAACAGACATTGGTGGTGCACCAATTTTTGCTTTTCCGTATACTTTTGCATGGTGTTGTTTGATGACTTCTTCGTTTTGACAAATCAACCATTGTCCACCAACAGGGAAACCGCCAAATTTTTTCGATTCTGGAATTCCAGATTTTTGCAACAATAAAATTGCTCCTCCACCAGCACCTATAAATACAAAGTCTGCATTTACAGCTTTATTATTCCCCGATTTTAAATCTTTTACTTTTACTGCCCATTTACCGTTGCTAAGACGAGTTAAGTCTTTTACTTCATGTTCAGTTTCAAGTGTGATTTCGTTTTTGTTTTTTAAACCTTGGAAAATTTGACGAGTTAACTCACCAAAATTAACATCAGTTCCTAAATTCATGTGCGTTGCCGCAACTTTTTCAGATTCATTTCTACCATTTACAATCAACGGAGCCCATTCTTTGATTTTTGCAAAATCTTCAGAATATTCCATGTCTTTGAATAAAGGGTGTTGAGATAGTTTTTCGTAACGTTTTCTCAAGAAATTCACATCATCTTCTCCCCAAACAAAAGACATGTGTGGAGTTGGACGTAAGAATTTTTCTGGAGAAGAAACATAATTATTTTCAACTAAGTAAGACCAAAATTCTTTCGAAGTTTCAAATTGTTTTGCAATGTTAATTGCTTTGTCAATGTTTACATTACCATTTTTGTCAATTGGTGTATAATTCAATTCACAAAAAGCAGAATGACCTGTACCAGCATTATTGAAAGCGTCAGAACTTTCAAATCCAATTTTATCTAATTTTTCGAAAACAGAAATCTTAATAGCCGGATTTATTTTTTTAAGAAGTATGCTTAATGTAGCACTCATTATTCCAGCACCAATTAATACTACCTCTTGAGGTTGTTTTTCCATTTTTCAAAAATATATTTACGTTGCAAAGGTATTAATAAATAGCCTTTTTCACGAAATAATATGCAGTAAAAACAATGATTTATTACATAAATTATTGTTTTGAGATGATTTGAAATGAATTTACTTTATCATATTGCTTTCAGATTCTGTATTTCCAATAGTATCAATTATGTCTTCATAAGATAAATCTGCTTCGAAAGCCTTTTTATTAACAACTGTTGTATTCGAAATTTTGTCGTGCCAACCATTTTCTCCTAAAAAAGTAAGTACGTCAAAAGGAATAAGACGACATAGATTGCGGTTAAAATAATCTTTTGTAGTAGGTTCAGAACCATCAATCATTACAACTTTAGTGCCTGTAATTAGTTTTCCTAAAGAACGACCTTTGGTTAAAAATTCAGACAGAAAAATTAATAATATATAGAAAATTGCTGTAATAATTCTGTCGAGAAGTGGATTGATATTTTCTAACTGATATAGAATGTTGCTTTCTGGATTAATTAAGACTATAATTGTTGCGATTATACCAAAAAAAAGCATTGTTACTAAAATAATTGATACATAATCAATTATAAAGTTTAGAAAGCGAATTCCCTTGTTAGCTTTGTGTTCACCAACTTTGTAATCTTGATACATACTATTTTTTTTAATGTTAATTAGTTATAAATATATAATAATGAACGAATAATTAAAATTATTTTGAAGATATTATTTAACCTAAATTTTGTCTTCTATCCAGCGTCTAAGATTAATGTAATTGGTATTTCGTCTTAATAATTCTTGGCTGTCAGCATTTTTTAAAAATTGATCTAATTCTTTAAACGCTTTTACTTTTTCGTTTGGATACAAATCATTCAATTCAATAAAAAACAAACTAATTTTTCGCGTAATGATGTTACTGTTTTTCATTTTCTTGCAAAATTGATGTGTTTTATAGGAATAAGTATCCAAATCTTGATCATTGCCAGAATCATACAAATTCATCATGATTAAAACCAATGTATAAAAATGTAAATCTTCCTGAATACTCGCTTCACTACTGATAATTTTTTGACAATATTCGAACGAATGATCCCAATCGTTGTTTAGAAAATAATAGGCAGCGATTTTAAGGTAAAGTACCGAAATATGGTGATTATCGATTTTATGTTGATGTAATTTTATTTCTCGTAGAATATCTTTAATCAAAAAAGGACTGATATTTTCTTTTGGATTGATAAAAAAGTAATTCAATTTGCTATTGAATTTATTGATGAACCAAAGCGCTTCTACATTATCATTTTGAGGTAAAATCTCATAAGCTGATTCTAACTTATCAAACCAAAATTTAAATTCGTCTGAATTTTTTTTCAGGTACAAAATTTTTAATAGATAGCTGTTTCCTTTAATAAACCAAACGGGATGACTAAGAATACGGTCTTTTTTTTCGTAAAATAATTCCACCCATTTTTTAGAAAATTCATAAGCTGAATCTAAGTTTTGTGTTAACATCGACAACCATACATTTGCCTTGTAAAACCAAAGTTTTTCTTTGAATTTTAAGAGATTGAAATTAATATTTTGGGTTTCTGAATTGAAAAAGTCTAAGTTCAACAAATAAGTGCAACTCAAATAAAATCATTGGGGGCTAGCC
>NZ_CALGVK010000078.1:0-58682 GCF_937930195.1 uncultured Empedobacter sp. | reverse complement strand
CAAATCTGAATGCAAATCATTTGTTTAGTTCTATTTTACAATTCCTTTATTTGCACACCAATACAGATATTGCAAAACATATTCATGCTTTTCACAATCATATTTTTTATGAAAATAATCCGAGAAGAATTCGTAAAGGATGGGAATTTGAAGAAGTGGAACGTGGCGTTTTGATTTCGCAAACTTTACACAATGCATTGAATATTCGTAAATCTCCTATTTTTACAACTCGACCAGACTTTTTGGCTTCTGATAATTATTTGATGAAAGAGTTGAAAGATCAAAATATACCATTAGATAATTTTAAAGCATTGATTTCAAAAACTATTGAAGAATATTACGAAACAAATTTAGACGAAGTAGTTAAAGGAAAATTAAATCATGCTGAGTTTTTACAACTTTTAGCGATTATTTTTTACGAAACTGCTGCAAACGCAATGATTATTAAATCATGGAAAAACTAACAGTCAAGCAAGAAAATAGAATCAAATTAGAAGAACATTTTGGCGAACTTTTGCCTCGATTACCTTTCGAAAACGTTTCATTTTACGAATCGAGTAATTCTTGGGAAGGGCAAATTGAATATAATTTGAATTTAAAAACAGGAGAATTAACCTAACATACAATCGAAAATGTAAAACATCAATTGGAAATTTCTGCTGAAATGATGCAACGTATCGAAAGTGAAATTATCTTGATGTTAGAAAATTTATAAACTAATTTTTAAACTCTTTTTCTCGACACAAAATTCTTACAGAATTTCATTCGAATAGAGTGTTAAAACAAATAGAATAAAAAAGCAAATTTATAAGTCAATTAAAATCTCACAAATGTGAGATTTTTTTATCTATTCATCCAATCCATCCAGCTATTTATCTGTGTTTTACTGATAAAAACAGCTTGTTCTGTTTCTGGTTTTGGTTGAAGATAAATTTCTATTTTTTGACTTGAATGTTTGATAATTTCTGTAATTGCATCAATGTGAACAATAAACTTACGATTGATTTTAAAGAACATTGTTTCATCTAATTTATTTATAATATCCTTTATGGTGTCATCGTAAATATAAGTTTGCTCGTCTTTTGTTTTCATAAAAAGATGTTTTCCTGAAGCAAAAAAATAAGCGATTTCGTGTTCCTCTACCGAACGTAATTTGTTTCCGTTTGTGACCAAAAAACGATGCATAATTTCAGAGGGAGAATTTTCTAAAACTGTTATCGATTTTAAAGTTGGTGCAATATCAAAACTTGTCCTGATTGAATTAAATTTTTGCAAAGCGATATGTAACTCCTCTACTTCAAACGGTTTCAGAATATAATCAATCGTAAAATGCTTGAAAACTTTCATTGCATATTCATCATAAGCTGTGATAAAAATAATTGGTGTAAGCAATTCTACTTCCTGAAAAATCTCAAAACTTTTTCCATCACCCAAATGAATATCCATAAAAATCAGATCAACCGAGTGCTCCTTAAAAAATGTTATTGCTTGTTTTCTAGAACGTAATATTATTATCGACGAAACATCAACAATGGTTTGGTCCTCTAACAAATTTTTCAAATAAGTTACAGCTAATAATTCGTCTTCTACAATTGCAATTCTCATGAATGCAAAAGTATAAAAAAACCGTCTAAATTAGAATAAAGACGGTTTTAAAAATGTTATAAATGAGGATTATTGAGCTTAGCTGCCTGTGGAATTTCTATTGTATAACGAACATCATTTTGCTGTAGAATATATTCTTTATCCGAAATATGATGTATAATTTGTTTTTGATCTGCACGACGTAAATCGTACCAACGTTGACCTTCTAAGGCAAATTCTCTGAATCGTTCATCTAAAATAAACTTCATCAATTCTGTAGAATTCATTGTCGAAATCTCGGTTTGTAATTTTGCAAAACCAGTTGAGGTATAACGATTTTGTAAAACTGAAAACAATGTTGCTTTTGCTTGATCTAAATTATTTAATTTCAAAAATGATTCAGCTTTGATAAAATATAATTCAGCTACACGAAAAGATGTTTTAAATTCTAAATTTCCTCCTTTGATAATTTTATATTTTGAACCATTTTTCTCAAAATATAGCGAGAAGCGTAAATCATTTTCTGTATCATAACTACTTAATAATTCTGGCGATGCATACGACATATACTGAACAGCATTGTGTAAAGTATTGTCTAAAGCCAAAATAGATTCGACAGATGTATAATGATTAGGAACTTGTTTTGTTGTGTTCAAATCAACTAACTCACCTTTCATTTTTAGTGTTGCATCAGAAAAATCAATTGCTTTTTGCCATTCATTTTTATACAAAGCGATTCTTGCTTCTAAAGCATTTAAAGCTGCATTCGAAAATCTATAATTTAATCCTGCTAATTGCGAATCCATTTTCATCAACTTAGTTGCTTGGGCTAAATCAGACTGAATGTGATTGTAAACTTCTTGAACAGATGACGGCTTAAGCGTTGCTTCTAAATCAACTTTCAAATTTAAAGGAACGCCTTTATCTGTAGATGCTGTAGCTGCATTATAAGGTTTACCGTATAAATTAACCAAATCAAAATAAGCGTAAGCACGTAACGCATAAGCTTCTGCTAGTAATTGATCTTTTTCAGCTGAATCTTCCATTGTTTTTGGTCCTTCATTAATGATTTGATTGGCATAAAAAATCACTGTATAAAAGCTAACCCAAGGGAACTGGATTGAAATTTGATCTGGATTTGTATCCTTCCATTGCGCAATCTCACGATACGAAATAAAGTCATTTGAATATTCGTTCAATGTAACCTCATCCGTACGCAAAGCTGTCAACGATTTATGCGTAGGATATTTTGAGTAGGCATTCGTTAACACCATACGATAATCTTCTACCGTTTTTGGAATTACTTTCCCATCTGGTTCGATATCCAAATAGTTATCGCAACTAACTGCTGTAAAGCTAACTGCAACTATGCTTAATAATAAAAATATTTTTTTCATTTGATTTTAAAATTTAGAACGAAACATTAACACCTACAGTTACAGATTTTGCAATTGGTTGTGCATAAATATTTCCGTAAGTTTCTGGATCGAAATAACCTTTGTAACCATTACTAAATACAAATAAATTACGACCTTCTAAGCTAAAACGAGCATTTTTGAAACCTACAACTTCAGCGTATTTCTTTGGTAAAGTATAACCAACACGTATACTACTAATTCTTAAATAACTAATTTCTTTTGCCCAAATGTCTAATAAATTATAGGCGTTTGCATTGTTTCCTGCAAACCATTTGTTCGCCATCCAAGCATCATTATCGCCCATAATAGGACTTGTAATTCCTGGAAGTGTAGAACCTGCCTCGAAAATATCTTGCGTATAATTACGACCTGGATCCAATTCCATTCCACGATAAGAAGGTGATCTCATCACCGTTTGTTTTAAATTGAAAGCGGCTGAAACTGTCAAATCAAAATTGTGAATTTTGAAATTATTGATAATCCCTCCAGTAAATTTAGGATCGCGATCTCCGATGTATGTAAACAAATTACGTTTTTCTTCGCTTGTTAATTTTGAATCAACAATTTCTCCTGGTAAAAAGTCTGCATATAAATCGTATAAAGCAAAGAAATCTTTTGCTGAAACTTTTTCATCACCTTTCCAGAACATTGGATTTCCATATTCGTCAAATCCAGCTGTTTTTAAAGCAAAAATTGCATTTACAGGTAAACCTTCACGCGATGGAAGTAAACTATTTTCGCGTTGTTGTTCCTTCAGAACTTTACTTTTATTATGGGCAAAATTAATCGTTGTCGACCATTTGAAGTTTTGTTTATCAATATTACGTGTTGTTAAAGCAATTTCAAAACCTTTGTTTGTTAACTCTCCCCAATTCACCATTGTGTACTCAAAACCTGTTTCTAAAGGCGTTTCGCGCATACTAATCATATCTGTTCCTTTACGGTTGTAAACATCAACAGCAAGGTTGATACGATTTTTGAAAAGACCTAAATCTAACCCAACATTTGTATTGGTTGTTTTTTCCCAACGTAACAAATCATTTGGTAAATTAATCGCATTGATAATATCTTCTTTTTCACCTGGTAAAATTGTTGCATCGTTATAATCACCAATAAAAAACGGCGACGTATTACGATCGATATTCCCTTGTAAACCGTAAGAAGCACGTAAACGTAGATTCGAAATAAAATCTATATTCTCCATAAACGATTCTTTTGAAACTAACCAAGAAGCAGAAACTGCCCAAATTGGTAAATATTTGTATTTTTTGTTCACACCAAATAAATTCGTACCATCATAACGAACACTTCCAAAAAGTGTATATTTTCGGTCTAAAGTGTACGAAGCGGTTGCAAATGCTGAAACATATGCATTTTCTTCAGTCGGCATTTCTCTGTACGTTTCGTAACGTTTTTCAGCCGCAAAACTTGAATTTGGGAAAACAATTGGCGTTCCACTTTTCGTCGTTTTGTTGTACCCAAAAGCACGTGTTAAAGTCGTGTCATTTTGAGTGTGACGAATTTCAGTACCAGCCATCAAGTCTATTTCATGACGATTGTTAATTGTGGTATTATATGTACCTTGAAGTTTCCAGTTATATTGAAAAAATTCGTTATCCCAATTTTGTTTAACTCCTCCATCAGGTAAAAAATATAAATACTCACCAGATTTATAATAACGCGTTCCTTCTTTCATTTTACGTGTAAAATAAGTTTCTTGTTCGGCGTATTTTTCTGTTTTGTTACTATCGTACTGAATTCCGAATTGAGATGTTAATTTTAAACCTTTTGCTAATTGATAATTAAGATCTATAATCCCTTTAATCGAACGATTTCTTAACGTATAATTTGTATTCTCCCTCTCTTCGATAAAGTTAAATGGTACCGAACGATCTTCAAATCCATCAATATCGTTGTCATAACGATACGAACCATCTGCATTAAATGGAGATAAATATGGATTCGCATTACGCGAATAATTAATCGGATTTATCGATGCATCTGCATCAGTTACAAAAGATTCTTTATCACTTGATGTCGCAAAAATAGATATCCCTACATCTAGTTTATCGTTTAGTTTATAATTATTTTTTAAGGTAAGATTGTAACGCTCAAAACCTGTTCCGATCGTTGTTCCTTGCTCATCGTAATAACCTAATGAAAAGTAATAATCAGAACGATCATTTCCTCCAGAAATGCTTAAACCATATTGTGTATTAATTGCATTGCGATACAATAATTTCCCCCAATCTGTTGTGTTATTTCGTAAAGAATTAATCTGATTTTGAGTCGTAAGATCTAAAGAACTAAAACCACCATTGCGTAAAGCACCAAGTTGACCATTCTTTTGTAAAATACGCATCACTTCACCTTTGTCTGTTCGATACGTTAAATCGTCTCGACCAGCAAGCATTAATTCTAGATCAACTTTTTGAGATGCATTTAATAAATTTAAACGATCAAAATCTGGACGAGCAGTTACAAATGTATTCGCAGAGAAATTAACCGTCATAGCACCTTTTTTCCCGCGTTTTGTAGTAATCGAAATAACTCCATTTGCAGCTCTTGCACCGTAAATAGCTGTTGCAGCAGCATCTTTAAGAATGGTAATATCTTCGATATCGTTTGGATTTAATCCAGCGATAGAAAAGTTTTGTAATTGATCAATATTATCTTTATCACTAAAATTTGGCACATCATTTCCTTCTAATGGCAAACCATCAATCACCCATAACGGATCTTGAGGACCTGAAAGAGAAGCTGTTCCACGAATTCTAATTTTACTTGGAGATCCAGGTGAACCAGTTTCTGTAGCTACTGCTACACCAGCTATTTGTCCACTTAATAATTGATCAACACTTGCTACACCAGCTTGTTGTATATCATCCATTTTTACAGTTGATATAGCTGATGTTAACTTACGTTTTTCGATTTTTTGGTACCCTGTTACGACAACTTCTTTCAGGTCATTATTCTCAGAAATAAATTCACCAGAAGTTAATTTTAAACTAACATGATACGTCGTTAAATCTGTTGAAAGTTCAATTAATTTAGAATCATAACCTAAATAACTAATTAAAACAGATTTAGTATTTGCAGGAACTTCTAATGAAAAGAAACCTTCTTCATCTGTAACAGTCCCAACTGTTACACTTTCTATAATTCCTTTTTGATCTGTTTTAGTTGAAATTGATTGCGCTTCAATTTTAACAGACGCACCAGCGATTCCAACCAACGATTTTTCGTCTTGAACCGAACCTGTAATCACTCTCTTTTCTTGAGAAAATGCAATACTTGCCGCAAAAAGTGGCAAAAGAATGAGTGTCTTTTTCATGTCTATATCTTACTTTAAAGCCTCTTTAATACGGATGATTAAATCAGCATAATGCGCTTTTGTAGACGCATCTCCATTATTCTTTTTCTTGTTTAACAAAGCTAACACGCGTTGTAATTCTGCTCTTTTATAAGTCGTCACTTCCGACACTCTTTTCATAGAAGAATAGTTGATATTACGTGCCATTTTTTCTTCGTCTAAATAATTACAGATAGTTGGTACTTGTAGGTTTTGGTCAATTGTAAGTCCTACTACAGTTGTTTTCTCAAATAATTTGTTTGTTGAAACAATCAATGCATCAACATAATTTTTTTGAGTCATTCTTTCAAGAATCGTTAAGCTTGATTTTTTATCAAAAGCTGCACTTCTTACTTGATCAAATAAGTTTTCAACGGTATATATTTTTTCGTTTGATTTTAGTTCTTGGTGATTCAATTCATTTTCTAACATACGCAATAAACGATCATCTGTAAATAAATTATAAATCAATCCATATTGCATTTCTCTTGCTAATGTATACGGCGTTTGCTCGTAAGGTCCCATTGGCGAATTTTTGATGGCATATGTTTTCTCTAAAATATCATTGAAGAATAACCACTTTGGTAAGTTAATCACGTTTTCGTTTAGATAATTCACCGCTTTACGTTGCATAGCTGCTGAAACTGGCTCGTATGCTTTTTTATCAATTCCGAAATAAGTATTGTTCAGATAAATTCCACCAACATTTGCTAAAACATGATTTGAATATAAATCCCATTGTCCGATAGTTTGGTAATATAATTTTCCTGTATTGATATAACTTTTTCCATCTTCATACGTCCATTTCAAAATATTTTCTGAAACACGTTTTAGATTTTTCATACCATATTCACTTGCCAAAACAGCATCATTACCTAAATCTTCTGACTGAGAACGTGGATCTATAGTACTTAAATAGCTTTGTTGTTCACCATAAAAATACATGGGATCGTCTTCATGTTTTTCAATCATTTTACGAAGAGCTACTTTTTCAGTTTCTTGATTTGGGAACCAACGATATCCCCATTCGATTGCGTATTTATCATACAATCCAATTTTTGGTGTAATCGCAGTAACGCCGTCTTCTGGTTGTGCTACATAATTATAACGCGCATAATCCATAATAGATGGTGCAGTTCCACCCATTTTATCTGTAAACTCTTTCGATCGTAAAGACTCTACTGGATAAGAAAATGAAGAACCCATATTATGTTTCAGACCAAATGTATGCCCTACTTCATGAGAAGACACAAAACGAATTGCTTCTCCCATGTGTTCGTCACTAAATTTATTTCCTCTTGCTTTTGGATCAATTGGACCAGTTTGAATACGCATCCAATCATGCAAAGAAGTCATTACATTGTGCCACCAAATAATATCAGCCTCTAAAATTTCTCCACTACGCGGATCAACCACTGAAGGTCCCATTGCATTTGATTTTGGTGAAGCTGCATACGTAATTACTGAATAACGAACATCATCAATATCAAAATCTTTGTCATCTGCAGTAGGTTCTTTTGCAATAATTGCATTTTTGAAACCTGCTTGCTCAAAAGCAACTTGCCAATCGTGTACACCTGCAATAATTTTTTGGCGCCATTGTTTTGGTGTTGATGGATCGATGTAATAAATGATGGGTTTCTTAGGTTCAACTAATTCGCCTTTCAAGTACTTTTCTCTGTCCTCATCTTTTGGTTCCAAACGCCATTTTGTAATAAAGCGTTGATCTTCCATTTTGTGTTGAGCATCATTAAAAAACCAGTGTTTTTCTGTGAAATAGCCTACACGATTATCAGCTAACCTGGGTTGCATGGGAGTTGTTGAAAGCAAAACAATATTACTCGTCACACCTAAGGTAACGGCTAAATCTACCCCCCCTTCATTCACACTTGTTGTTAATTGAGATTTAACCACAATGTTTTCTGGAAACGTTTTCACATTTTCCACATATGATAGATTTGCCTTTACCGAACCACCTAAACCTATGTTCGTTAATACATCATTAAAACTTTTTTGATTTCCATCAAAAATTTTATTTACTTTAATTGCAACAGCTGTCGAATCGTTATTTTGAGCTTCAATATCAAAAACCTCTATAATAGATTCTGAAAAATTATCTTTTACAGAAGCTGTAATGGCATCATTTTTAGGAGAAGAAACTTGTGGAACTAACGTTTTTACCCAGACTTTTTTTGCTACTTTATCATGATAAAAAGAAATTACCTTATTTTCATAATTCATTCCTTTGTTCAAGCCCGCTTCGTTTACTTCCATCGGAACTTGAGACAATTTATTGACGACTAAAAATTGACGACCAAATAAACTATCTGGAATTTCAAAATAGATGTCAGTCTTAACTTGAATCGTATTGAATAATCCTTTCTTATAGGTTCCTTTCTTTATTAATTCATCGATTTTTTTAACTTTCGTTATAGTCGAATCCTTTTTCTCTATTTTTTCTTTATCCGTTTTTGTATCCTCTTTTTTTTGTCCGTAAACAACAGCTGAAGACATTGCCAAACTTAGATATAGCGCTAATTTATAATTCTTTCTTTCCTTATTCTGACTCATTCAAACGTTAAATTATCATTAATTATGGCATAAACTTAATCGCAGTTTTTTGATCATAATAGTTTTTTGGAGTGAGTGGTTGTTTTTTTGGAGTGAGTGGTTATTTTGGTGTGATATAAGGTAAAAAACAAATAAATTCATTGTTTTCTACTTTAGTCGAAAAATTATCAACTTGATAAAAATGATAGATTTTTTGTAAATAATTTAATCCAAACTTTTCATTCTCTAAAACTTTTGATTTTTTCTGAAAAGTATTTTTAACAAGTATTAAATCTGATTTCACTAAAATAGTTATGGTCAAAGGCTGATCTATTGTCGCAATATTGTGTTTTATTGCATTCTCTACAGCAATTTGTAAGGCCAAATACGGAATATTTTTCTCTAAACTTTTT
Source organism: uncultured Empedobacter sp. (assembly GCF_937930195.1). Taxonomy (NCBI): domain Bacteria; kingdom Pseudomonadati; phylum Bacteroidota; class Flavobacteriia; order Flavobacteriales; family Weeksellaceae; genus Empedobacter; species uncultured Empedobacter sp. Next base: position 49,365 of record NZ_CALGVK010000078.1, on the reverse strand, counting down.
GCATCTTCAAGTTGCAAATCGAAAATCAATTCTTCCGAAAATCTACTTTTATGTAAATCCATATACTGCGCAATAAAATCTAATTCTTTCTTTACTGCTACAATATTTTCCTTTGGCGGAACGATTAAATAACGGTAGATTTTAGAAAGATTCATCGTGAATTTCTTTGCATTCTCTTTGTTAATTCCGATTAACATATAAAGTGAGTTCAGTGAATTAAAGAGAAAATGAGGGTTGATCTGATTCTTTAATTGTTGTAATTGCGTAAAGGTATTGATATTTTTAATCTTTTCGTTTTCGATTAACAACCTATTTTTTTCTTCAATAACAGCCGCTTTTTCACGATAAGCCTTTGACGTTATTTTATTGAACAACAGAAAGATAATTACAATTAAAAAAACAGTTCCTAAAAATATAAAACTGATATAAAATTTAGTTTTCTCGACTTTCTCATCAATTATGTATTTAAGATGATTCACAACAATATATCCATCAAAATTCTTGGTGTGCAAAGGTTTTATAAATCGCTTAATTGTAGTATTCTTTATAAACTCAGATGTTGCATCATTAAGAGTATATTTATCTTGTGGAAAATCAGTATCTAATGTACTTGTTATTGTATCTATTGGAAGAATATCTGTAAATTCAAAAATATTTTTCCCAATAAAAGCTTCATTTGGATGCGTCAAACAAATTCCATCTTTGTTAAAAACATACATATAATTAGAAGAAGTAACATCGACATTGGTAAAGAAGTTATATAAATCATACAAATTAATTGTAGTTCCATAATACATATTTGCACCATTTTGCAATTGAAGTGAATCATAATTTACCCAATACAAAGTATCTTTATAATCAATCAAAAAATTATCTATAAATTGATTTTTAGAATGATCGATTAATTCATATGTATCAAGATCTGGTTGATTAAGAATTTTCGAAAGATGTTGATAATTTATTAATTTTTCGTCTTTTGCTGCAGTATTTACAAACCAATCGTAACGAATTAATTTTCGATTCGAGTTTAATTCATTCAGAACAGAAAAATGATCTGCAACATTTGAATCATTTGTTTTTTGAACCACCCTTTTTAATACCTCTTGGTATTCTTCGATATTCTTAAACTCGAATTCAATCGCTTCATATTTCCGATGAAATCCTTTAATTACAAAATCGTCATTACTTTTTTGACTTTCATTGTTGATTAAAAAACTTAATATAACTAGCGCTATTACGGCTATAACACTTACAATTAATGCTATAACATAAATTGATTTATTGGATAATTGAACTTGGGAAGGGTAAGACAAACCTATTTTTTTTGTAAAATTAAGCGAAGTTAGTTTATCAAAAAAATAAGAGAATAAATATCATAAAAATATAATTATCAACTAATTGACAACATAATATATAGTAAATTTTCTCCCTTGCGGGAGAAAATTTAAGGTTTTCGACCTGTTATCAATCGATACAAGATTGCAATAACGGCTAATACCAATAGAATATGGATAAAACTTCCTACTGCTTCTCCAAATCCGAAATAACCAATTGCCCAAAGAATAAGTAGGATGATAGCAATTGTATAAACAAGATTTCCCATAATTTGTGATTTTTAGATGGTTTTTATCTTTTAACTATCTAAAAACGTTCCAAAAACCATTTACAAACCTTTACTAACTTCTTTTTTTGTAAACAAATGTGAAATTACTTCTAATTTATCCTTGTCGAATAGGCATAAATTATCAATATAAAATGGGGTAAAGTGAAAACTCTGTTGATCTATAATTCCAAACTCTCTTTTATTGGGTTCGTATGCAACAAAACCCGAACGTAAAAAAGGTTTACAAGAAACTTTATACAACACAATATCATTTGTAAATAATCGTCGATTCCGTTTATCCAACACATCTATTCCGATATCAATTGTATCAAAGGGTAAAGATGTTTCATGCCAAGTAAATTCATTGTATCCCTTAAAATAGGTTACTCCATTCATTTCTTTCGCATAACCTTCTATTTTGTTTTTATTTCGTAATCGATAATATCCGATCGTTTTCATTTGGCAAATTTGCAATAAAATATTTTAAAATAGAAACGAACAATATTAAAATAGATGATTACATTTATCATCCGAAAACAACTAACACAATGTATAAGGTTTATCCGCAAAAAAGATATAACGAGACATTAGCTTTACTGAAACAGTTTGCTGCACCTACTGACAAAATCTTAGATTTAGGAATTAAAAATCCTTTTTCTGAAGTAATGCTTGAAAATGGTTTTGATGTAAAAAATACAAATGGTGATGATTTAGATTATTATTATAAAGATTTGCAAAATTATGATGCTAACTTTGTCACAGCTTTAGAAATTTTAGAGCATTTAGTTAATCCGATGGAAGTTTTAAGAAACTTACCTGGTGATAAACTATTAGCATCTATCCCAATGCGTTTATGGTTTTCATCTGCTTATCGTAGTCAAAATGACCCAAGAGATGTACATTACCATGAATTTGAAGATTGGCAATTTGATATGTTAATGGAAAAAGCTGGATGGACAGTTATTCATCGTCACAAATGGACACATCCATCAAATAAACTGGGAATTAGACCCTTATTAAGAAGAATTACACCAAGATATTATGCTATTTACGCAGAACGAAAAAAAGACTTTACTTTCTAACTACTCAATTGTTATACCTGCACATAACGAAGAAGATTTTATTGCAATAACATTACAATCTATCGTTAATCAAACAATTTTACCGTATGAAGTAATTGTTGTGAATGATCATTCAACCGATAAAACACAACAAATTGTAGAAGAATTTACAGCCAAGTATCCTTTTATAAAGTTAAGAAATATTCTTTCGAAAGGAGAACATCAACCAGGCAGTAAAGTCATTCAAGCATTTCTAAAAGGTTATGAACAAATTGATCCGAATTACGATATTATTGTTAAATTGGATGCAGATTTAGATATTCCAAATCATTATTTCGAAACAATTTTACACCATTTCAATCAAGATGAAGAAGTTGCTATGGCAGGTGGTTTTGCGTACATCGAAAAAAATGGAGAATGGGTTTTAGAAAATCTAACCGATAAGGACCATATTCGCGGTGCATTTAAAGCTTATCGAAAAAAATGTTATGAAAAAATTGGAGGTTTACGTGCCCATATGGGTTGGGACACTGTAGATGAGTTATTGTGTAAATATTATGGTTGGAAAGTTGTGACAGACGAATCATTACATATAAAACATCTAAAACCTACTGGTGCAAGTTATAATAAATCAGCACTTTACAAACAAGGAGCAGCTTATTATGCTTTAGGTTATGGTTTTTGGATTACCACAATTGCTGGCACAAAATTGGCGTTGCGTAAAAAGAAACCATCGTATATTCTCTATTATATGAAAGGTTTTTTTGAAGCAAAATCTAATGGAACAAAAAAAATGGTCAATCGTGAACAAGAAAAATTTATTCGAAATTATCGTTGGTCTAAAATGAAACAAAAAATAAAAGGTTAAAACTAAAATGCGCTATTGGTTTACATATCTTCTTATCACTTTGCCTTTGATCAATTTTGCACAAAGCAAACTGATTACTGGTTCGGTCGTGGTTGATGAAGGTAACGAATATATCTCTCCTATTTCTGGAGCTCGTGTCGAAAATATAACATCTGAAAGTAAAACTTATACAAGTTCTTCAGGTTATTATTCAATACAAGCAAATGTGGGTGATACGATTTTGTTTGAAGCTGATTTTTTAGTTCCAAGAAAAATCGTTGTGAATCAAAATATCTACGACAAAGGATTTTTACAAGCTCATTTGGATATTGAAATTATCGAATTATCAGGTGCAACTATCGGTAAAGGACCTTTGCAACCTAAATATCACAAAGACAATAAAACAGATATGTATGATAAAATGGGGCTTGATCAACGATTAAGAGATTTAGAACCTAAAAGAGATATTGCAAAATTCAAACCGATGGATGTTTTAAATCCTGTTCGATTAATTGGTCATATGAATGGTTTTTACCGCGAACAACGTCGTGTTCGTAATTACGAAACAAAACTATCTCTTATTCAAGAGGTTAAAAACTATTACCCAACTGAATTTTACACCAATCAATTGAATATACCTTCTTACAAAATTGAAGAATTTTTATATTATGTTAACGCACGTTATCCACTTCAAGACAAAGTTTTGAGCAGACAATTCGGAACAATTATGATTGATTTAGAATCTTATGCAAAAGAATATTTGACTGAATTAAATCAATCTAAAAACTAATTATTCACAATACCATATTAAAGTTTCGCCAATAAATGTTAACACGTTAATCGCTATATTTTTTTAGACTTATATTCGTGCAAATAATTAAACGTAATAATACTAAACAATTGAAATCACTATTTACCATTCTAATTTTATTGTTTTCACAGTTCATTTTTGCACAAGAAAAGTGGATACAAGGAAATATTATTATCGATGATTCTGATGATACTGCCGAAGGAATTTATGTGACAAATCTGCGTACAAACCATACTACGATTTCGAATTTCACAGGCACTTTCCTTATTCAAGCACAAGTAAATGACACCTTGAAAATACAATCTGATTGGTATGAAAATCGATTGATTATTTTAAAACCTAATCTATTTAGTAAACCCACTATTGTTGTGCATTTGGCGGTGCAAACCATTCAATTAAACACTGCTTTTATCGGTCAAAAACTAACTGGAATTCTTGAAAAAGATGTCAAAAATGGAAAAAAACAAGATGTAGTTACAAACCTTTACAAAAGTCTTGGTGTAAATCCAGACATCAAGCCAATAAAGGATACTTCTGCTTTAAGAGCGGGTCTATTAGATGGTGATATTTCACTAACTCGTTTGGATATTGGTCGTTTGTACGATGTGTTTACAGGAAAAGCTAAACAACGAAAAGCATTGATAGATTACGAAAGTAAATATGATAAAATCACAAAAATAAAAAATTATTTTGGCGAAGATTATTTTATAAATGATTTAAAAATTCCGAAATTTAAAATCAGAGATTTCATAGATAACGCACTGACAAATACTGAATCTAAAATAGAATTGAATGATGTTAATTATTTTAAATTACTTCAATTATTTAATTCATACAGCAAAATTTACCTCGACTTTTTGTACGGAAAAGTCCCTAACAACACAAAAGTTATTCAAAAAGATACCATAGATGATTAAATAAAAGAGCTTGAAAATCAAGCTCTTTTATGATTTATAAATATCATTTCAAAATTTATTGCTTATCATGTACCTTTGCAAGGATTTCAAAAAATAAAATGTCCAACTACTTTCAATATTTTAAGCAACCAATCTCAACTTACGAACTACCCACTAAGTTTGATTATCCATTTTATTATGAACCTACTGAAATTGCGAAATTAGCATGTCAAGAAGTTCAAGACTATTTAGAAAACCAAACCGATTTTGAACATAATTTTGGTTTAGAAAAAGAAAAAAACCACTCTTCTACTCCAATTGGTAAAATGTTTGGTGTTTTGGTTGTTCGAAATAGTAAAGATGAAATTGGTTATATAGCTGCTGTTTCAGGAAAATTAGCCAATACCAATCAACATAAACTTTTCGTTCCACCAGTTTTTGATATGTTAAACAAAAATGGATTTTTCTTGGAACAAGAAGAACGCTTAAATGAGATAAATCGAATTTTAGAAAAGTTAGAATCAAATGAAAAATTTCTTCAATTGAAAAATGATTTTCATGAATTTGAATTGAATGCAACAGCAAGAATTAATGAAGGAAAACAACTTTTAAAATCAAATAAAAAAGATCGTAAAAAACAACGCGAAAATATTTCTTCAACTTTATCTCAAGATGAAATACAACTTTTTGAAGATGATTTAATCAAACAAAGTTTGCGCGATAAATATGAATTTAGAGTTCTAAACGAACAAATTGAACTTGAACGAAATCAATTTTCAAATCAAATTAAAACATTTGAAGAGGAAATAAACGCATTAAAAGAAGAACGAAAATTAAAATCTAATTCGCTTCAAAATCAATTATTTAACCAATATCAGTTCTTGAATAAGTTTAAGCAAGAAAAAAGTTTATTGGATATCTTTTCTACATCTGTTTTTCAACAACCTCCTGCTGCGGCTGGTGAATGCGCTGCACCGAAATTATTGCAATATGCATTTCAAAATAATTTAGATCCAATTTGTATGGCTGAATTTTGGTGGGGAGATTCGCCTAAATCTGAAGTGAGAAAACATGGTCAATTTTATCCTGCTTGCACGGGTAAATGCGAACCTATTTTGGGACATATGTTAACAGGAATTGATTTGAACGAAAATTTATTATTAAAACAAAATACTACTGTTAAAGAATTAGAAATTTTGTACCAAGACGAAGATATAGCTGTCATTAATAAGCCTGAAGAATTTCTTTCTGTTCCTGGAATAGAAATCAAAGATTCTGTTTATATAAGAATTCAACAACAATTTCCACATGCAACAGGACCGATAATTGTACATCGTTTGGATATGTCTACTTCTGGTATTTTGGTGTTAGCATTAAATAAAGAAAGTCATAAACACTTACAACAACAATTCATAAAACGTAAAGTTACAAAACGATATATTGCACTTTTAGATGGAATTGTTGAGCATCCTTCTGGATATATAGATTTACCGTTACGTGTAGATCTGGATGATAGACCACGTCAAATGGTGTGCTATGAAAATGGAAAAACTGCACAAACGAAATATGAAGTTATCGAAAGAAAAGCGAACAAAACGTTGATTTATTTTTATCCAATTACAGGACGAACACATCAATTACGCATGCATGCCTCGCACATTTTAGGACTAAACGCTCCAATTATTGGCGATGATTTGTACGGGAAAAAAGCAAATCGATTGCATCTTCATGCAGAGACATTAGAATTTACACATCCTAAAACAAAAGAAGTGATGAAATTCCAAGTGGATCCAAATTTTAATATTTAATTTTGTGAAAGAATATATACAATGGAAAATAAAGAATTGACAATACGAGAAGTGATTTATCGTGATATGGACACCATGATTATGGCTAAATTGCGTAATGGATCTAATATCTCAATAGATGATTTGATTGATATTTCTTCTTATTTAGCTGCAAGTTTGTTTCGTGAACGTTGGAAACAAAAAGGAGAGTTAAGCGAAGGAGAAGTAAATGTTGTTTTAGGAAATATAGGTGATTTTTGTAACGAACATTTTGGTGAATACTTTACACAACAAGATTTTGATAAGATTGTAAAAATCTCTCAATTATTATTACAAAAACCAACTTTTGATAACGATTCACAAGAATTTTTTGATTCGATATTAAAAACAGAATAAAAAAATAATGTACAAAAAAACCACTTCGATTGAAGTGGTTTTTTTATGATTAGATAGATAAGTTTATTGCCATCCACCTCCAACAGCACGATACAACTCGACCATTGATGATAAAGACGTTAACTTCGCATCAACTACATTCAACTCTGCATTCAATCCATTGTCTCTTGCAGTAATTACTTCTAAATAATTTGCCATACCGTAGTTTAACAATTCTTCAGAATAGGTAATTGCTTGATTATATAATTGATATTCTTTCTGTTTATATTCAACTTTCTTAGTCGCCGCATCATACGTATACAATGCATCAGAAACCTCTTTACTTGCGTTCAAGATTTTACTTTTATAATTAATTAAAGCATTTTCTTGATTCGCTAAAGCTACTTCTTTTTGTGTACGTAATCTACGTTGTTGTAAAAGTGGTTGCGTTAAGCCTCCAATAACAGATGCAAATAATGATTGCGCATTAAATAATTTATCAATATCAATTCCTTGTACACCACCTGTTGCTGATATAGTTAAAGAAGGATAAAAACTTGCGTTTGCTATATTTACATTCTCAAAAGCATTCATCAATCCAAACTCTGCAGCTTTGATATCAGGACGATTTTCTAACAATTGCGCTGGCACACCAACTGATAAAGTTTGGTTAACTTGTTGAGAAGCTAAATTTGTACGATTAATTGATTGAGGATTTGTTCCTAACAAAATACTCATCACATTTTCGTTTAATTTAATTCCGTTTTCAACATCAACCAACATAGATTTCACGCTATACAACTGAGCTTCTGTTTGATTAACAGCAACTTCTGTTACACTACCAGCTTCTTTTAAAGCTTTTGTTGTTTCTAAACTTTGTTCGCGGTTGATCAACGTTTTGTCTAAAATTCTTTTTTGCTCATCTAATGCTAATAAATTATAATAAGCATTCGCAATAGATGCTACAATTTGAGTTTTAACCGCTTTGTGTGCTTCTATAGTTTGCAAATAAGTTGCAGCAGATGCACGTTGATTACTTCTGATTTTACCCCAAATATCTGCTTCCCAACTTAAATTACCTGAAAGCTCGTATTGATTTTGACTTCTGTCCGTCATCATTGCACCAAATGGTGTATTTTTAGAACTTTCTGTAAAAGAGTATTTTGGTCCAACAGATAAAGTTGGTAAATAACCCGCTTTACCTTGTTTGGCATACGCCTCAGCTACTGCAATATTTTGCAGAGCCGAACGTATGTCTAAATTATTTTGTAAACCTTGATTAATCAAAGCTTGTAATTGCGAATCTGTAAAAATTTGTTTCCAAGAAACAGTTGCAACATTTGCACTGTCTTTTGCAATAACATCTGTTCTGAAGTTTGCTTCATTTACAACAGCTTCAGGACGGTTATAGTCTTTTGCTACGAAACAAGATTGAACAGCAAACAATCCAGCTGCGATTAAAGTAATATTTAAAATTCTGTACTTTTTCATAATTAGATTGAATTATTATGTTCAATTTCTTCTTGTGGACGATCAAATTTCATTGGCTTAATTTTTTCTTGTAATGTTTGGAAAACAATAAACAAAATAGGAATTACGAAAATACCTAAAACTGTACCAATTAATAATCCGAATGCAGCACCAGTTGCAACTGAACGGTTACCTGCAGAAGAAACTCCTGTCGCAAATACTAATGGCATTAAACCTAAAATAAAGGCAAAAGATGTCATTAAAATTGGACGTAAACGAGCTTTTGCTCCATCAATTGCCGCTTGTACAATTGTCATTCCATGCGCACGTCTTTGTAAAGCGAACTCTACAATCAGAATGGCATTCTTGGCTAATAAACCAACCAACATGACTAAGGCAATTTGGAAATAAATATTATTTTCTAATCCCGCTAACAATTGAGATAAATAAGCTCCCATCACACCACATGGAACAGATAATAAAACTGAAAGTGGTAAAACGTAAGACTCATATTGAGCAGATAAAATAAAGTATACGAAAACAATACATAATGCAAAAATCATTGCAGTTTGATTACCAGAATTAATCTCTTCACGTGTTAAACCTGTAAAGTCAGTTCCATAAGAAGTTGACAATGTTTGTTCTGTTACTTGATTAATTGCTGAAATCGCATCTCCCGTAGAGAAACCTGGATTTACAGCTCCTGTAATGTTAGCAGATGTAAATAAATTGTAACGGTTTACAGAATTAGGACCATATACACGTTTCAATGAAACAAATTGTGATACGGGTGCCATAGCTCCTGTTGATGTTTTCACAAACATTTTATTTAAACTCATTTCATTGATACGATCATCTGGAGAAGACTGAATATACACACGGTATTGTTTACCAAAACGTGTAAAGTCTGCTGCATATAAACCTCCAATGTAACCTTGTAATGTTGAGAAAATTGAACTTACAGAAACTCCTGATTGTTTTGCTCTTTCAATATTAACATCAATTTCATATTGAGGGAAGTTCGTATTGAATGAAGTTTGTGCATACTGAATTTCTGGACGTTGCATTAATGCTCCAATGTATTCTTTTGAAACTTTATCAAAATCAGCAATATCTCCACCTGTTTTATCTAATAATTTTAATTCGAAACCAGAAGACATACCAAAACCTGGAATTGCTGGTGGTTGGAAGAAAATCATCTGTGCATCAGGAATTTGTGCAGCTGCACCAAATAATTGCCCAATAATTGCTTGAATAGATAAATCTGGGGTTGTACGTTCTTCGAATGATTTCAATTTAACGAACATCATACCGTAGTTAGAACCTGCACCTGAAATAATAGAGTTACCCGAAATAATAGTCGCTTTATCAATTCCTGGAATATTTTTAATTTTTTCTTGGAATTGTTTCTCAACTTCATACACACGGTCCATAGAAGCACCTGCAGGTAATTCGATATTACCAATAATGAATCCATTATCCTCAGCAGGAACGAATCCAGTTGGCATCATTTTTCCTATACCATAAATTCCTACAGCACTTGCAATAATAATGATAAAAGAAATCCATTTGTGTTTAACTAAAAACTTGAATGAATTTCCGTATTTATGTGTCATACGATCAAACGCTGCATTAAATGCATCGAAGAAACGTTGAACAAAATTACGTTTTACTTCTCCTTCTTGATGTGGTTTTAAGAATAACGCACATAATGCTGGGGATAATGTCAAGGCATTTACGGCAGAAATTAAAATCGCTACAATTAAGGTTATACCAAACTGTTTATAGAAAACTCCTGTAGGGCCGGATATAAATGTTACTGGAACGAATACGGCACACATAACTAATGTAATCGATACAATGGCACCAGAAATTTCATCCATCGCATTTTTAGTAGCATCCATCGGAGTTTCGTGGTGTGTTTCCATACGAGCGTGAACGGCTTCCACCACTACAATCGCGTCATCCACCACAATACCTATGGCGAGCGTTAATGCGAATAACGTTAATAAGTTTAACGAGAATCCTGCTACATTAAGGAAGAAGAATGTACCAATAATAGACACAGGAACCGCAATTAACGGAACTAATGTAGAACGGAAATCTTGTAAGAAAATATATACCACGATAAATACTAAGATAAATGCCTCGATCATCGTAGTAACTACTTTCTCGATAGACGCATCTAAGAATGTATTAGTATCCATCAAAATAGTATAACTTATTCCTTCTGGTAATTGAGATTCAGCTTTCTTTAACTCTTCTCTTAAGTTAACAATAATTTCTTGGGCATTCGATCCTGGCGTTTGGTATACAGCAAAAACTGCAGAAGGATCTCCATTCATAGTCGAACGTCCAGCATAAGATTGAGCACCAAATTCTACATTCGCAACATCTTTTAATTTTAAAACTTCTCCATTAGGTAAAGATTTAATGATGATATTACGATACTGATCTTCTGTTTTATAACGTCCAGAATAGGTAATCGTATATTGGAAAGATTGTCCAGAATTTTCACCTAAAGATCCAGCAGCAGCTTCAAGAGATTCTTGAGATAGTGCAGCAGAAACATCTGAAGGTATCAAGCCATAACTTGCCATACGAGAAGGATCTAACCAAATACGCATAGAATAAGTCATCGCTCCAAAAACTTGAGCATCACCTACACCATTTACACGTTTTAACGCAGGAATAATATTAATATTCAAGTAATTTTGTAAGTATATTTCGTCATACTTAGGATTAGTTGAATAGAAAGATGTAAACATCAATGCCGAAGTTTGTTGCTTTTGTGTAACAACACCAGAACGAGTTACCTCTGAAGGTAATAAAGGTGTAGCACGTGCAACACGATTTTGAACGTTTACTTGCGCGATATCCCCATCAACACCAGGCTTGAAAACTACATCAATAGATGCAGATCCATTGTTAGAAGCTGTAGATTGAATATAATCCATTCCTTCAACCCCATTCACCTGTTCCTCGATCGGAATAATTACAGACTCCATTACTGTTTTCGCATTCGCTCCAGGATATGAAGCAGAAATTTTTACAGTAGCTGGCGCAATGTCTGGATATTGAGTAACTGGTAGCGCAATAAGCCCCAGAATACCCAATATAAGTATGATAATAGAAATAACCGTAGACAGTACGGGTCTTTCAATAAAGGTTTTTAACATAATTTATCCAATTAGAATACTGTTTTTGTAGAATTTACGATTGTATCAAAGTTTGCTGGCATTGGTTTAACGGCAGTCTTATCTCTCAATTTACCTACACCTTGTGCAACAACTTTATCACCTTTTTTCACTCCATCTTTTACAACTGCAATATTATTCGCTCTTTCTACAACAGTAATTGGAGTTGCGTAAGCTGTATCTTTTGTTACTTTGTAAACATAAGTCATACCTTGCTGTTCAAACGTTGCAGCTTCTGGCACAACCAATACATCAACATAAGTTTTTGGAACACGGATACGTCCTGAATTACCATTCGCTAATATTTTTGCCGCATTGTTAAAAGATACACGGAAATCTATCGTACCAGTAGTAGGATTGATTTGTCCTGTAACAGTTTGAATCTTACCTTTTTCAGGATAAATTTCTCCGTTAGCTAAAACTAAATCTACAGCAGGAATTTTATCTAATTTCTCTTTTAAAGTTGCTCCTTCAGATTTAGAAATAAAATTTAAATACTCTTTTTCATTCATCGAAAAGTAAGCATAAACTTTAGAGGTGTTAGAAACTGTAGTAATTGCTGTTGGATCTGATGGACCTACTAATGTTCCTTGACGGAAGTTAATAGAACCTAATACTCCACTTATTGGAGCGCGTACAACAGAATAATCTACATTTGCTTGAGCACCTTTATAATTTGCTTGAGCTTGTGTAACACCTGCTTGAGCTTGTCCCACAGCTGCCAAAGCTTGATTATAACTTGCCTGAGCTTTTGCTAAATTTGCTTTTGCTGTTTCTAATTGTACATTACTTATAATATTTTTCTGAACAAGAGGAGTTAATTTATCCACTTCCACTTGCGCTGCATTTACATTTGCTTGTGCTGCATTTACATTTGCTTGTGCTGACTTTACACTCGCTTGCGCTGCTCCAACTCCTGATCTTGCAGCATCAGCGTTTTGAGTTAATACATTTGTTTCTAATCTAAACAAAGGTTGACCAGCTTGTACGTATTGACCTTCATCAACATAAACTTCTGTAATGTATCCTTGAATTTTCGCACGGACCTCGTTATTCACAACTCCTTCAATATTTGTCGGATATTCATCATAACTTGTCACCACTCTTGTTGGTACATCAACAACTGGATAAGGTGTCGGACCTTGTGCTTGTGCTCCTGCATTGTCCTTTTTACCACAAGAACTTAGCGCAATAGCCAAAGCACCAACCATCATAACGTTAACGTTTTTCATATTACTTTTACTTATTTTCTAGTTGAATTTTATTAATTTTTTCTATTGTTTCGCCTAACAAAGACTTCGTCTGATTTAAATGATCTAAATAAATATCAATTACCCTGTTTTCAATATTTTTCGAAAGCGAGTTATTTAACATTTTATGTTCTTTTATACGATCTGTAAAAACAATATCCTGTGAAATCATATCATATAAAAAATCTAACTTCTCTATCAAATAATTAAAATTTAATCTAAAATATCTTTTACGAGAATTAATCTTGTTTATATATTCAATATGTTTCATCGATAGCAAGTAATTAATCGAATTAGACAAAGAACTCTTACTAACATTGAAAACCTCTAAAAGTTCTTCAAAAGTAAATCCTTCTTCAGTTGATTCTAAAACCATATATGCCTGCAATTTGGCTGTTAAAGGAGGAAACTTATACGTTTTCTCTAAAAAAGCACTAAAACTACAGAATAAGTCCATGTTACCTGCATGATTATCTATATTCATAATGTGTTTAGTCTATAAAACCGTGCAAATATATATAAGTTAGTTCGGTTAAAACAGAACTAACTGTATTTTTTTAAAAAATTTAACAATAAATTAAAATTTTTAAAAAACAACCTAACTATTTTCCTTCACCAAAAAACAGACCAAATCAATTAGAAATGAACATATTATAAAATGATTGGGTTTATATATAAATTGTTGAGTTTACACTAAATACAAATTAATTGGATTTTGAAATTGGAGTATAAAAAGTTGTTAAATAAATAAAAGCTTCAACTGAGTTGAAGCTTTTATTTTTATTTAATCGTATTAATATACGCAATAACTTTTTCGTTAAAAATCTGAGGTTGATCAACATTCACAACATGTCCACAATCCTCAATGACAATCAATTCAGAGTTTTTGGTGTGTGATTTTATTAAGTTTTCAATTGATGGTAAAAACATATGATCTTCTGATCCCATAATATAAAGTGTAGGGATATTAAGCTCTACTTCTCTAAACCATTTTAACAACGGATTGATATCTGCTGTTAGTTTGAACCACTTTAGAAATTCTTTTTGATAGAGTTTCTTCGCTTCATTAATAAATAAATTGCGCGATTCTTTGTGTGCACTTCTCGGCATAATGGCAAAAGCGAAAATACGGTACAAAACTAAATACGGAATCATATGTTTGAACATATTACCAACGGTCATTAAAAAGCGACTTTGATAATTCATCTTCATGATTGCTCCACCCATGATCATCGATTTGAAACGTTCTGAATAATCTTCTGCCAACTGTCTAATAACAATTGTTCCCAAAGACATTCCAACAAAATGTGTTTGTTTAATTTTTAAATGATCCAATACATCAATCACATCTTTCGCTACAGATTCGAACGTATAGCGTTTTTCAAAAAGCGATTTAAGGTTATTTTTCGAACGACCATGTCCTCTCAAATCCAAAAGAACAACATTAAAATGCTTACGAAATTCACGAATTTGTTTAAACCAAATAGTTGAACTTCCTCCTGCTCCATGAACAAAAGTGACCCATTCTGCACTTGTGGGATGAGTATATGTAGTGTGTGCTAACAATTTATACGTAATTTAGAACTGCAAAATTAAACTAAAAACTATGCTAAGCATAATACTTTTGATAACTTTAAGATATTTTTAATCTTCATCATCTTCTGTGTCAACGTCTGTTGATGTTTTCTTTAAATAAAAAACATCGTTCATGACTTCTGCTTTTACATAATTCAGCTTTTTTTGCTCTTTGATTCGATCTGTAAACAATGTTCCGATTAAATGATCGTATTCATGTTGAAAAATTACAGCAGTAAAACCTTCTACTGTTTCATCATGAAAATTCCCATCCAAATCAAAATATTCTAATCGAAGAACTAAACTTCTATGTACTTTTCCAAAAATATCTGGAATCGACAAACAACCTTCTCTTCCATAACGAACAATATCCGAATACCACGTAATTTTTGGATTGATGATAAACTCAAAAGGTTCACCCTCTTTATCAAAACGTTGTACCCAAACGGCATTTCTATTTATGCCAATTTGTGGTGCCGCAATCCCAACACCTTTACTTGCCTCGTCTTGCACAGTCGCATACATACGATCCGCCAATAGTTTAATATTTGGATCTTTGGGATCTATGTCAATAGATTGGGCTTTCAACACAGTAAGATCTTCATCAGAAGTTGTTAATAAAACTCGAAATGTTTCGTACGATTTTTTTTCTTTTACTAAAGTAACTTCAGCTCCAGTCAAAGGTTTATAGGTTTTATTCTTCATATTTTTAGATTGAGCAAATAATGCAGTTGAACAAATCAATAAACCAAACGTAATTATTTTTATCATTTTTTTAGAATTAATCGATCCAACGAATATTTTCCTGCACCTGATAAAAATAAAACGAAATAATTAATTAAATAGAATAAACCTAATTCTTTTTTACCAAAATCATCGTCAGCATGTACAATAAAAACAGCTACCAACATGGTAATAATTAATGGAATTGATGCTAAACGTGTAAAAAGTCCAACCAAAACTAAAAATGCACATAATATTTCTGCAAAAACAGTTAATCCTAACGAAATTTCTGGACCTAATCCTATTGGATCTCCAAATTCAAAATTTCCATTGACTAATTTTTGTAATTTTCCAAAACCATGCGTAAACATAAATCCACCAGCAGCCAAACGAATGAATAACAAGGATACATCTATAAAAGCAGGTTGACTTCCTAATAATTTAAATTTTGTGCTCATTTAATATTTTTTTTTCAAATATAAGTTCTTGTTTTTACGTTGACATTTAAATAGGTCAAGAAATCAAGATTTTTCTATTAATTTTGAATCAACTTTAATCACTAAGAACTAAATAATACAATATTATGTTAAAAAATATTTCATTAATCGCTTTACTATTTTCGAATTTTGCTTTTGCACAAAAATCTGAATTAGTACAAAATGACGTCTTTGGAAATCCTATTTTCATTGAGGAATCTATGCAAAAAGCACGAATTCGAATGATGCATATCGAAGGATACGATCAAGAATATTATACAAAATCAACCTACAATACAGCAGGAAATCCAACTAAACGTGATTATTTTGATGAAGAAGGAAATGTATCTTTTTCAGAATCTTTTAATTACAACGACACCAACAAATTAGCTTCGAGAGAATTAAAAAATACGGATGAAAGTTTGATTTTTAACTTTGATTACGAATATACGCCCGAAGGTTACATTGTGACAAAAAGTGAAAATGATGTTAATGTTGTAAAAATAGAATACAAATTAGATCAGAATCAAAACATTACTTACGAACACGAATCGAACTTATTGGAGGATAATGATATTTTTATCGAAAAAAATCATTTGTATCAAAATGGTTTTTTAGTTAAAACACAGGTAAAATATAACCAAGGATCTTATACATTAGATTATAAAAACGATGCTAAAGGCAATCCGATTGAAGAAATTTATTTAGATAAAGATAACAAAGCTGTCAATAAATATCTCCGAAAATTTGACGACAACAATAACATGACAGAAGAAGTAACGTTAGATGAAACTGGAAAAGTTAAGCAGATTTCGACAATCAAATACCAATATGATAATCACAAAAATTGGAAAAAAAGAACACAATACGTGAAAAATTTTGATCAACCAATTTCAAACACAACAAGAACAATTCGTTACGAATAACACAAAGAGTCAATAAATTTGGCTCTTTTTTATTTGATTATTTAACTAAATGTTATTAACTTTATTCTAATCAACCATTTATCTCGTTTTATTATGATAAAAAATGTGCAAGAATTTAATCGACTATTTCAATTGTATCAAAAAGATAATCGTTTCAACTTGTACATAAATGATTATCCTAAAAATGAATTTGCAATACAATTTTATAGTGACGAAATCGAAGATTTGAATTTAGAATATGTCGATTCTACAACTAATTCAGTGCGGAAAATTCAAGATTATCGTGCTAAATTAAGTGACTATTTTCGTCCTGAAGAATTGATAACGCTTGAAGTTATATCTATTTCAGGTTATTTTAGACGATACGATTTTTATTTCTATACCAACGAAAAAACGTTTATTTTCAACTTTATTCATCGAGATTTTTTGTCTCAATTAATTGATATTCTTTTATCCGAATTGGATTGCAATTTTATTAGCCGTTTAAAAACTGAACTATTAATAAATTTGGAATACGAATAATTTGTAATGTTAATTTAAACGACATCTTATGTCTGTTTAAATTATTTTTTTTGCAAAAAGCTGAATAAAATGAATTTTGATCGGATTAATGAAAAGTTGAGTATTTTAGCTGATGCAGCAAAATATGATGTTTCATGCTCATCGAGTGGAAGTAAACGGAAAAACACAAGCAATGGATTAGGAAATGCTTCTCAATCTGGCATTTGTCATTCTTTTACAGAAGATGGTCGCTGTGTATCATTATTAAAAATTCTGTTGACCAATCACTGTATTTACGATTGTGCATTTTGTGTGTCTCGAAAAAGTAATGATGTAAAACGAGCTGCTTTTACTGTACAAGAAGTGGTAGATTTAACTATTAACTTTTATAGACGAAATTACATAGAAGGATTATTCTTAAGTTCTGGAATCTTCAAAAATGCTGATTTCACAATGGAACGTTTGCTTTTGATAGCAAAAAAATTACGTTTAGAAGAAAATTTTAATGGCTACATTCATCTTAAAACTATTCCTGGCGCAAGTGACGAGTTATTAAAAGAAGCAGGATTGTATGCTGATAGAATGTCAATTAATTTGGAGATGCCAACTGAAAAAGGTCTTCAATTAGTTGCACCTGAAAAATCGCACGAAGATGTAAAAAAACCTTTGGCCTTTATTCAACAACAAATGACTGAATATAATGCAGAACGAAAATTAATAAAGTCAACCCCAACATTTGTGCCCGCTGGACAATCTACACAAATGGTGATTGGTGCGACACCCGAAAATGATATGGAAATTATGTATACGGCTAATCAATATTACAATAATTTCAAACTTAAACGTGTCTATTATTCAGGATTCATTCCAATCAATCACAATGATAAGATGCTACCTTCTATTGGTACTCAACCACCATTGCTTAGAGAAAATCGACTTTATCAAACAGATTGGTTGATGCGTTTTTATCAGTTTGATGTCAAAGAAATTTTAAATCAACAAAATCCACATCTCGATACGGATATTGATCCAAAATTAAGTTATGCCTTAAGAAATTTACATCTTTATCCGATTGATATTAATACCGCAGATTATCATTTAATTCTACGAATTCAAGGAATTGGTGTTCAATCAGCAAAGAAAATAATTACTGCTCGAAGATTTGGAAAAATTTATGCTTATCAATTAAAAAAATTAGGAATTGCTTATAACCGGGCTAAATTTTTTATGACATGCGCTGATGATCAATACCAACAAAAGGATTTACTTGGATCTCAGATTAAACATCGAATATTGAGTACGAGTAAAAGTAAATACCTTAAAAATCAACCTAATCAATTAAATCTTTTCGACTAATGGAACGCTATGTTTTTGATAATAGTTTCGAAGGATTTTTGACATTAATTTTTGATTATTATGTTCGAAAACCTCAGCAAATAAAAATTGTTTCGCAAAGGGATTTTTTACCATCGATGTTCGACGATGAATATATAGTAATTACAGATGAACAAAAAGCGGAAAGGGTTCATAAAAGCTTAAAAAATAAATTAAATTCAACAAGTTACAAAGCTTTACAAGCCGTTTTTTTGTCAGAAGAAAAAGAAGCGTTTGAAAAACTCTTTCATTATTGTTGTTTAATAATTAATGAATCAGCTGCAATACAATTAAATTACGGAAATGAGTTTGTGCTTTATGTAATGAAAATGTATCGTTCAGTTCATCGCGAAAAGCATCATCATGAAGCGTTTATCCGTTTTGAAAAGATTAATCAAGATTTGTTTTTTGCTAAAACAGAACCCAAATACAATATTTTACCTTTGATTATCCATCATTTTAGAAAAAGGTATGCGGATCAAAATTGGATTATTTACGATAGGATTCGAAAATATGGAATTTACTATGATAAAAATTCAAAACAAGTTCATCAAATACAATTAAATTTCACTCCAAAATCTACAACATTACCTACCGAATACATTGATGTGGATGAAAATTTGTACCAAGAATTATGGAAATCCTATTTTCATTCGACAACGATTGAGGCGAGAAAAAACTCGAAATTACAGATGCAATTGATGCCAAAGCGATTTTGGAAAAATTTAACTGAGTATAATTAAAAAAGGCTACAAATTGTAGCCTTTTAACTATTTATTTTTTTGGTAAGAATACCTCTGCCATCATACATCGAGCGCTTCCTCCTCCTAATTTTTCAATCAAATCAATCTTAACAGGTAAAATTGGATTATAGTTTTCAATCTTAGAAATTTGATCTTCTGTTAATGAATTATAAGCTGTCTGCGACATTACCAAATATGATTGTCCTAAACCACCAACTTGCAACATATTTCCAGCAAATTGATGCATTTGCGTTTCTGTAATTGGAATAATCTCTTTTCCAGATTCTAAAATATACTCGCAAACCGCTTTCTTTTCTTTCTTATCATCGATAGAATCCAAACAAATAATCGCATATTTATCTGCTATACACATCATTACATTAGTGTGATAAATAGGTTTACGCTCATCGTTTACTGTTTGATTGGCTTGAAAAATAACTGGTGTATATTCTAATTCCTCACAAAATTCAATTAACAAATCCTCATCTGTACGTTGAGAAACACAAGCATAAGCCAATTCATTTTCGCGATCAAGAATAATACTTCCTGTTCCTTCTAAGAAAATCTCATCCTCTTCAGCGGATGTAAAATCAATCACATCTTCGATGTGAAATCCTTTCTCTTCTAATAAGCTCAATACATCTTCTTCGCGACGTTCTTCTCTTCTATTTTTTGCAAACATTGGATATAAGACAACATTTCCGTTATCGTGAAAAGAAATCCAATTGTTTGGAAAAATCGAATCTGGCGTATGTGGTGAAGCGGTATCTTTTATCGTAATGACATTAACACCTTTTGAGCGTAAAGCCGAAACCATTCCTTGGAATTCTGACAAAGCTTCTTTCTGAATATCTTCGTGCGATTCTGTTGTTTCGGTTTGAAAATAATTGTTAACAGCTGTTTCTGGATTGTAGTAAAAAGCTGTCGGTTCAACCATTAAAATAGTTGATGTATATTGTTTTTGTTTCATGTTATTTTCGGATTAAAGGCATAGTCGAACATCTTAATAAACCTCCCATTTTAGAGACTTCTCGGTAATTAATCCGTTCAACTTTTATATTCCATACATTTTCTAAATGATCATTTAAACGCGTAAAATTTTTCTCAGAAACGACTACTTCAGGAGAAATAGAAAAAACATTTGGATTCATCCAATACATTTCTTCTTTCGTTACTTCGAAAAGATTTTCTTTTCCAAAAATATCAACTATTTGCTGATATTCATGTTCAAATAAGAATCCGTCTTTGTAAATAATTGCTTTGTCTTTTCCAACAGGATTAAACGTGCAATCTAAATGCAAAATACCTTCGTACGGATCTTGGTCATTCTTTTTCAATTCGAAATCTAAGACTTTCTTATTTGGAAATTTAGCTTTGATATACTCTACAAATTGAACATTTGTACGTCCAGTTTTGAATTGTTTAAAATCAGCTTGTTTGTAAGTTCCGACAAAAATATAATCGTTATACAAAATAACATCTCCACCTTCTACATATACTTCTTCAGGTAAAGCATTGATTTTATTCCCTTTAAACAAACGTTTAATATCGCGATAAGCTTGCAATTCTTCAAAACGATCTGGAATAATATTCGCTATAAAAAATTCATCTTCAATCACAAATCCGACATCACGAGAAAAAACTTGATTACAATTTTCTATTAAAGTTGGACGTAAAACTTCTACTTCATATTTTTTTAAAACTTGTTCAAATTCTGACATCTCCTCAATCAATTTTTCTTCTTTGGGATAATCATTATTTTTTACAGTTTCATAAGATTTTGCATCGAAAGTTTGATCAAGTGTTGGATTAACTCCATTAGATTCAGCTCGACCCAAAACTACAGTTTGTAGCTGTGCCGTTTCATTCTGTACATTTAATCGCATATTTTTTGTGGTTTTTTTATTTTTTTTCAAAAAAAATCCCGCAATTAGCGAGATTTAATTTCTGTATAAATATACATTTTATTTTTTAATTCCTAAAGCTTTCAAGCCATTTACTGTTGCAATATTCGAAAGTTGTTCCACATCATAGAAGTGACAAGATTCTAACATTACACGCAATTCTGTAAGTAAATGTCCGTCAGAGAAAGGTTTGTAAATATCATTGATATTATCTGTTCCAAATGCAACATTAATTCCTCTTGGAATCATTTCATCAACAGGCGTAATTGAATTATGAGAAGGTGCTAAACGCTCTGTACGATTGTGATCTATCCAAGCAGTTGGACAAGATACAATGTGCATATCTGCTTTTTTGATTAAATCATATAACTCATAACGGTATTTTCGGGGATGCGCTGCAACAGATATAGAGTGCACTGCTGAAACTTTTCCTTGCATTCCGTGTTCTATTGTTTTCAATGCTAACTGCTCTGTTTCAATCTCTTCATCGGTATTAAACTGATCGACATGTACATGAACCAATTTGTTTTTTGCCTTTGCTGTAGATAATAAAATATCTAAATGCTCTTCTTCTCTACCAAAATCCTTGGCTGGTAAACCACCGATAATATCCACAAAATCAGAAGACATGTCAAACCATTCGCGTGCTTTTGGTTCAATAACACCTTTCAACACTTGATTTGCAAAACGCATTTCGATGTCTTTCCCGTAATTATCTTTTAAGCGTTGAGCGGCTTGAATACTACGATCTTCGATCACTTCATCTGCATCAATAAAAGAACCAATTGCTTGACAACCTTGCTCTAACATAAAGTTAATCGCTTTTTCCATACGGAAATAAATGTCATCAACAGATGAATTACGTTTCATGTCATCAACTAAGTGCCATTTTTCTTTTAAATATGAATTTGATAAAGCGAAAGTGTCCGAAGTTAACGAATAAGCTCTGTCTAAATGTGAATGTGTATTAACCCAACCTCCTTTTTCTTTGATTCTTTCAAGTACTTCTTCGATCGGATTGTAGTTTTGTCTGTTCATCGTGAGTTGTTTGTTTTCGGGATGTAAAATTAACAAGATTATTCAACAGAAATGAAGCGATTTTATCAAAAAGATTTGTGTAACTTTGTGCCTTTGTTAGTAACCTCAGCAAATAAAAAAATCCAACATTAAGTTGGATTTTTTGTTTTACTCTTTCTATCTTAACGATTTGGATTAATTTCGACTAAAACTAATTTTTATATGTTCTCTTAACAGATTGAATTCCCTCGATATTCTTTAATTCCATCATAATTTTTTCTAATTCTGCTTTATTTTTAACAGAAACTGTAATTTTTCCATCAAAAATACCTGCATCTTCAGACAAATTAATACTGTGCATATTCAAGGAATTATTTTTCGAAATCACCAATGTAATATCACTTACCATTCCCGAACGATCTAATCCTTGAAGTTCAATCAGTGCTTTAAATTCTTGTTGAGAAGAATCAATCCATTTAGCCTTAATAATTCTATAAGCATAATTTGCTTGTAACGAAACAGAGTTAGGACAATCAACTTTATGTACTTTTATCCCTTTCGAAACGGTAATAAATCCATATACTTTATCTCCTGCAATTGGATTACAACAGCTTGCTAATTCATAATCTAAACGTTCCTCATCGTTTCCAAAAACAAGACTATCTAATTTTGTTTTATCAACAGGAATATCTTCTTTCTTCGTTGTATTGAATGTTGATTTTCTAAATCGATTAATTAAACCAGTAAAACCAGAATTTCGTTCTGCAAACTTACGTAAATCATTGTTGTCTATAATTCCCATAGCAACATTATAAAATACATCCATACTTGAACCTAACTTAAAGTATTGCTGTAACTGATTAACTGTATTTTCGTTAAAATCAACCTTTAAGTGTCTCAATTTACGTTGAATAATTTCTTTTCCTTCATCGGCAATTTTTCGTTTATCCGAATTTAAAGAAGCTTTAATTTTACTTCTCGCTTTACTTGTTACGACATAATCTAACCATTCTAATTTTGGTTTTTGTTGCGTCGAAGTAATAATTTCTACCTGATCTCCACTTTGTAATTGATGCGATAAAGGATACAATTTTCCATTGACTTTTGCTCCCAAACAGTGATCACCAACATTCGAGTGAATTGAGTAGGCGAAGTCTAACGAGCTTGCTCCTTTTGGTAGCGAATGCAAATCTCCTTTTGGCGTAAAAACATAGATTTCTTTTGAATACAAATTGAATTTGAAATTGTCCATAAATTCAATTGCATCTTTTGTATCTTCTTGCTCTAACATTTCACGAACTTGGTGAATCCATTCATCTACTTTCGTTTCATCGTTTGAGACATTTTCTTTGTATTTATAATGTGCAGCAATCCCCATCTCTGCTACTTCATCCATTCTTTCGGAACGAATCTGAACTTCAACCCAACGTGCTTGTGGTCCCATCACAGTCACGTGAAGCGACTCGTAACCTGTTGTTTTTGGTTGAGAAATCCAATCGCGCATACGTTTAGGATTTGGTATAAATATATCCGTAATTAAAGAATAGATTTTCCAAGCTAAGAATTTTTCATTTTTTCTATCCGAACGATAAATGACACGAATAGCAAATAAATCAAACACCTCTTCGAAAGGGATTCCTTGATTTATTGTCTTTCTATAAATAGAATTAATCGATTTTGAACGCCCTTTAATCTCAAACTCCAGCCCTTCGGCTTCTAATTTTTCTGAGATTAATTTACAAAAATCATCAATGTATTTTTTTCTTTCTGCTTCAGTTTCAGTTAATTTATGCTCAATATTGTAGTATGCATCTGGTTTGGTGTATTTTAAACTCAAATCTTCTAATTCAGATTTGATGTTATACAATCCCATTCTATGTGCTAAAGGTGCATAAATAAAAATCGTTTCAGAAGCAATTTTTAACTGTTTATCTTCTCGCATACTTTCAAGTGTACGCATATTGTGGAGACGATCTGCGATTTTAATCAAAATAACACGAACATCTTCTGACAAAGTCAATAAAAGCTTTTTGTAATTTTCTGATTGAATGGAAACATCTTGTTTATTTAAAACTGCTATTTTTGTTAATCCATCAATAATTTTAGCAATCTTTTTCCCAAAAAGTTTCTCAATATCTTCTAAAGTATAATCAGTATCTTCTACAACATCATGCATTAAGGCAGCAGCAATAGAGGTTGCTCCAAGTCCAATTTCGTCAGCAACTATTTTCGCAACAGCTATTGGATGATAAATATAAGGTTCTCCAGTTTTTCTGCGTTGATCTTTATGCGCATCAACAGCCAAATCAAATGCTTTGCGAACTAATTTTTTATCGTCATCGGACAGCGTGACATATGTATTTTGAAGCATCTCTTTATAACGTCTTGTTATTTCGATGTTCTCTTTTTCTAATTGTTCATTTGTAATAACGTGAGGCGTCATTTATCTATATTTATGGTAAAATTAGTATTTTATATTATTGTTAAAAAAGTTAGTCAAACCTTTATTTATCCGCTTTTATTCAAATAAATATACGATATTTTCTATTTATACATCTGTTATTTTGTTTATTTAAATTGTAAATTTAAGAAAATAACATTGAATTGATTTTTAATGTGTATTTGACACACTATCAATTTGATAAGAATTAACGATTTTTAACTGATGTTTTTAACATTTACTCATTCAAACGTCTTAAAATTTATTAAAAATACAAATATTTTCTATGTCTTAAAATAATTAATCAAATAACAATTTATCAAATAAAAACAATTCGTAATTTACCGCAACAAATAAAACACAACACACACACAAATGGATTACAAAACTTTATACTCAAAAAGTATTGAAGAACCCGAACTCTTTTGGAAAAAGGAAGCTTACAAATTGGCTTGGTCAACTTACCCTGAAGAAATTTTAAGAAAAAATGAAAATGGCTATTATTCATGGTTTCTAGATGGAAAAATCAACATGAGCCGTTTGGCTTTAGAGGAAAATATTAAAGCTGGTCGTGGCGAACAAAATGCGTTAATATATGATTCACCCGTAACTGGAGTTAAACAGAAAATAACATACAACGAATTATTAGATAAAGTTAGTCGTTTTGCAGGTGGATTAACTTCATTAGGACTAACGAAAGGCGATACAGCCATTATTTATATGCCGATGATACCTGAAGCTATTGTAGCTATGTTGGCATGTTCAAGAATTGGTGTAATACATTCGGTGGTATTCGGAGGTTTTGCTGCTCCAGAATTAGCGATTAGAATTGATGACGCTCAACCAGATGTCATTATTTCATCTTCTTATGGTGTAGAAGTTAACCGTCAAATCAATTACAAACCTTTAATTGATGAAGCTATTAATTTAACGATATATAAACCAAAAGATATTATCATTTTCGAACGTCCAAATCACAGCGACGATTTATCTGCAGCTAATGTACATACATACGATGAAATGTATAAACACGAACCTGTAGAACCAATAGAAGTTCCGAGTACACATCCATTATATATTCTGTATACATCTGGTACAACTTCAACTCCTAAAGGTGTTGTTCGTGATACAGGTGGCTACGCAACCGCTCTAAATTCAACCATGAAATATTTTTATGATTTAGAACCTGGTGACACGATTCTTACAGCAAGTGATATCGGATGGGTTGTTGGACATTCTTATATTGTATATGCTCCTTTGATTTATGGCGTAACAACTGTTATATATGAAGGTAAACCTATCAAAACTCCAGATGCTGGTGCGTTTTGGCGAATGGTTGAAGAATACAAAATAAAAAATGTATTTACTGCTCCAACAGCAATTCGTGCAATACGAAAAGAGGATCCAGAAGGAAAATTATTTCAACAATATGATACAACGAGTTTAAAACGTCTGTTTTTAGCTGGAGAACGATGCGATACTTCTACATATTATTGGTTAAAAGAAATTTCGAAACGTCCCGTTATTGATCATTGGTGGCAAACAGAAAGTGGATGGCCAATGTTAGGTATATGTGCAGGATTACAAGAAATAATGCCAGAACCTGGCGCTGCAGGACTTCCTGTTTTTGGATACAACATCAAAATCGTAAACGAGGAAGGAATCGAAAATGATGTAAATGAAGAAGGGCCTATTGTAATCAAACTTCCACTTCCTCCTGGATGTATGGCAAGTTTATGGCGAAACGAACACCGATTTATTAAAGGATATTTTCAACAATTTCCTGATCATTATCTAACAGGAGATGGTGGTTACAAAGACGAAAATGGATTTGTCTTTATCACTGGTCGAACAGATGATATTATAAATGTTGCAGGACACAGATTAAGCACAGCTACAATGGAAGAATTAGTTTCTTCTCATCCTGATGTAACGGAATGTGCTGTTGTTGGAATAAAAGATGAATTGAAAGGTCAAGTTCCAATCGGATTTATTGTTACAAAAGAAAACGCAACAAAAACTGAAGAAGAAATTGAAAAAGATTTAATTGCTTTGTTACGTAAAGAAATTGGAGGAATAGCATGCTATAAAACAACGATTAAAGTTGATCGCTTACCAAAAACTCGAAGTGGTAAGATTTTGCGTAAAACTTTAACTCAAATTGCAGATGGAACACCATTTACAATTCCTTCTACAATAGAAGACGCGTCTGTTTTAGACGAGTTAATACATGAATTCACAAGAAGAAGTATCGGCGCAGCCTTTACTTCTACAAATTCATAATTTTTTTTCCATTCACTATTCAAAAAGCAGTGATCTCTGGATTACTGCTTTTTTTATGAATTAAACTTATTGATTACATTGTTGTTAACAATTCGATCATTTCTTTATTTTCTTGCAATAACGCATGATCTTTTGCTGTCCTTCCATTAAAGTCTTTAATATTAAGATCTGCACCTTTTTCAATCAACTTTTTAGCAATATCATTTCTACCAAACGTAACTGCAAAAATTAATGAAGTAGCTCCATTAAAATTAACTTGGTTTACATCTGCTTGGTGAGCTAATAAAACATCTACCATTTCTTGATAACCTTTAAACGCAGCTCCCATCAAGGCATTGTTACCCGATTTATCCTGAGCATTTGGATTCGCTCCATTTTTTAACAAGGACAAAACCGCTTCCTTGTTGTCATTATAAACCGCTAAAATCAAAGGAGTAAAACCTCTATCATTAGCCTGATTAACATCTGCACCTTTTGTAATTAATTGTTCGATTAATGCAATATCATTCTCTCTTGACGCAGTATATAAATCTTGTGCAATTACTGTGTAAGTTGTTAGAAAAAAGACGAATGCTAAGAATAATCTTTTCATATATTTTATTTTTCAGAAAGTCATGGAGTCAAAACCAATCGACTCCAATCCATTAATTTATTATTTTGGTAAGTATTGTTTTACATCATTTATAGAAGTATTGGTTGCTTTCATTAAACGTGTACCATATTCATTATTTGCTTGATAAAAATGGGCAATCATTTTGTGAACGATAACTTTATTTTTCACTGTATTTAATGCTCCTGATAAATTTTTAATTAAATTTTCTTGATCCTTCTTAGAAAAAGATTGATACAAATCACCTGCTTGTGCAAAGTTATTTTCTTTATCAATCACATGCTGAGTAGTTGTCGTTCCTGCAGGAAAAACTGATTTTGAATAATTGAATTTTGCGTTATCTACCACTTCAGGAACATTTGTCGATGGTTGATAATTTACATCACCTTTTTGTTCACGTAATGACATATAACCATCTTGGTTGTATGTTTTGACTTGAGTTTTTGCTGCATTTACAGGGATTTGTTGAAAATTCCCTGTTAAACGGTGACGCTGTGTATCTGTGTAAGAAAATAATCGACCTTGTAACAATTTATCTTCCGATGCTTCGATACCTGGTACTAATGTAGCAGGCGCAAAAGCAGCTTGCTCTACTTGTTGAAAATAATTTGTCGGATTCTCTTTCAACGTCATTGTTCCAACTTTAATTAATTTAGCTATAGATTCTGGCCAGACTTTTGTGACATCAACAGGATTGAAATCTAAACGTTCAAAATCTTCTCTTTTTAACATTTGAACATATAAATCCCATTTTGGAAAATTTCCTTTCTCAATTTCTTGATGCAGATCCAACGTTGCATGTTCAATAGCTGTAGATTGAATTTCGTTCGCTTCTTGCTGTGTTAAGTTCTTCACTTCTTGTTGAGGCTTCCATTTGTATTTTACATACGTCACTTCACCTTTATTATTTACCCATTTGTAAGCATGCACACCGTTCCCTTCCATCTGACGGTAATTCGCAGGTATTCCGTAATCAGAAAATAACCAGGTTAACATATGTGTCGATTCTGGAAGATTAGAAAAGAAATCAAATACGCGATTAGGGTCAGAAGCACCGTTTGTTAATGGAGAAGGTTTGAAAGCGTGTACCATATCTGGAAATTTAATCGCATCACGAATAAAGAAAACTGGTAAATTATTTCCAACTAAATCGTAGTTACCTTGCTCCGTATAAAATTTCACTGCAAAACCACGTGGATCACGGTAGGTTTCTGGTGAACCTTGTTGATGAGTTACCGTTGAAAAACGTACAAATAATGGTGTTTTTTTTCCTGCTTGTGATAAGAAATCTGCCATAGTAACCTCAGAAAAATCTTGTTCTGCTACAAATTCACCAAAAGCTCCAGCTCCTCTCGCATGAACAACACGTTCTGGAATACGCTCTCGGTCAAAAGCTGCTAATTTTTCAATGAGATGAATATCTTCTAATAAAACTTGCCCGTTATTGCCTAATGTTTTAGAGTTTTGATTATCTCCAACAGGAGCCCCTGTATTTGTAGTTAATTGTTGTGAAAATGCAACAGTAGATAGAAAAGCTAATCCTAGTACGAAACTTCTTTTGATCATAATTATAGTTTTAATCTTTATTTATTATTTTAAGACACCACAAAACTATAACCAGTCAAACTATAAATCAAATCTATAAAATCTATTAGATATAATTAATTTTTATAATAATTAAGCCTCAACAAATTAGTCAACTCAAATCGTAGATATATTATTTTACAATAGATTAATAAATTAATACTATACCAGAACTGTTGATTTATAAAATTCATAAAAAAAACCGCTATACAGCGGTTTACCTATTATATGGATTAATATTTTCTGAAACGTTGAAACGAAACTGTTGGTTTTATTTTTATTGATTCATTAGCGATCAAAATCA
The DNA here is from genome assembly GCF_937930195.1 of uncultured Empedobacter sp. Classification (NCBI taxonomy): domain Bacteria; kingdom Pseudomonadati; phylum Bacteroidota; class Flavobacteriia; order Flavobacteriales; family Weeksellaceae; genus Empedobacter; species uncultured Empedobacter sp. The sequence continues at coordinate 19,608 of NZ_CALGVK010000078.1, read as the reverse complement.
TCACATTCAAATGTTGATTAAACTTCCATAATGAGTTTCCTTCAACCTCTACCCCTTGCGGAGTTCTAATAAGTTCTAAATTTGTGTACATCATAATCTGTGTGTGTTTTTGGTTGACGCTAATATTATGTTAAAAAATAATTATTTTGTTAATTCATTTTAACATGCTTAATAAAATTAAAAGTTTCCTATTATACGCGATATTTATAAATTCATTTTTAAAACATCACATATTATACCAAAAAAATTTTTACCTATTTATTTAATGTTAAATTTTAAGAAATTTGACTCCAACCTACTTTATCTTTATGATTTTCGATAAAATATTTTTTTGTATTTTGATAAATTGGTGATGACAAAGTTGCGTCTTGATTTAAGATAATTTCAACACATTTTCTTGCTGCATACAACACTTCTTTATCTTTTGACAAATCAGCAATTTTAAGATTTAGAACACCACTTTGTTGCGTTCCCATCATATCGCCTGGACCTCGTAGTTCCAAATCTACTTCTGCTACCTGAAACCCATCATTGGTTTGACACATCGTTTGAATGCGACGTTTTGAAACGTCATTCAGTTTTCCTCCTGTCATCAAAATACAATAGGATTGCTCTGCACCTCGCCCTACACGTCCACGAAGTTGATGCAGTTGAGAAAGTCCAAATCGTTCAGAATTTTCGATAATCATTACCGAAGCATTAGGCACATTAACACCCACCTCTATCACAGTTGTTGCAACTAATATTTGTGTTTCATGATTTTTGAAACGATTCATTTCAAATTCTTTATCAGCAGGCTTTTGCCTTCCATGTACTATACTAATTCCATATTCTGGTAAAGGAAAAGCACGCGAAATACTTTCGTAACCATCCATCAAATCTTTTAACTCTAATTTTGCAGACTCTTCAATTAACGGATAAACAACATATATTTGACGACCTTTGGCAATTTCATCTTTTATAAATTTAAAAACACTTAACCGATGCGCATCTGTTTTATGAAGAGTCTTTATTGGCTTTCTACCTTTTGGTAACTCATCGATCACAGAAACATCTAAATCGCCATACATTGTCATAGATAATGTCCGAGGAATTGGCGTTGCTGTCATCACTAGAATGTGAGGTGGAAGTTTAGCTTTACGCCAAAATTTAGCACGTTGAGCCACACCAAAACGATGTTGCTCATCAATAATCGCTAATCCTAAATTCTGAAAAATAACGTTATCTTCTAATAAGGCATGTGTTCCGATAATGATTTTTAGATTTCCATTTTCTAAATTCTCAAGAATTGGTTGACGCCTTTTTTTCGTGACCGAACCTGTTAACAATTCAACAGAAACATCTAAGCCGTTCAATAATTCTGTAATACTTTCATAATGTTGTTGTGCCAAAATTTCGGTTGGCGCAATTAAAGCAGCTTGATAGCCATTATCTACTGCGATCAACATCGTTAACAATGCAACCATTGTTTTTCCTGAACCTACATCTCCTTGCAATAAACGATTCATTTGTGCAGGTTGACGAAGATCAGAGCGAATTTCTTTAACCACTCTTTTTTGAGCATTTGTCAGTTCAAAAGGTAAATATTCGTTGTAAAACCTATTGAAATAATGACCAATTTCTGGAAAAGGATTACTTCTATTCTTTTGTTTATTAACTGCTTTTTGAAAAAGATTAGCTAAATTTAAAAAGAAAAATTCTTCAAATTTTAAACGTCGAATAGCAGCATTTAATTCTGTTAAATCCTTTGGAAAATGAATCGCTTTTAAGGCTTCATTTCGTCCAACTAATTTATAATGATCAATTACATTTTGAGGTAAATTTTCAGGAATATCGATTTTTTCAGCAAAAAGGTTCATCATCATTTTCTGAAGAACTCGATTTGTAATTCCTTTTTTCGTTAATTTTTCTGTGCTTGGATAAATAGGAAATAAACCAAGTGGAATATTCTTAGCATCTTCAACTAATTCTATCTCAGGATGCGTAATACTAAGATTGTTATTGAATAAATTTGGTTTCCCATAAAGCACAACTTCTTTGAAAAGATCATTTTTTAGTTTCTCTTTTTGCCAAGATGAAACCTTGAACCAAACCAATTCCAACGTTCCTGTTCCATCCTGAAACTTCCCAACTAAACGCTTTACTTTACCTTGATTTATTTCTTCTAACTGAACAATTTTGCCTTTTAATTGAATTTCGGCAGCTGTAGATGAAATTTCAGAAATTTTATAAAATTTCGATTTATCAACATAACGAAAAGGAAAATGTTGTATCAAATCTTCGTATCTAAAAATTCTGAATTCACTTTGCAGTGTTTTAGCACGCTCAGGACCAGCTCCCTTCAAATATTCTATGGTTTTCTTTAATGGATTTTGATACATTTTTCTACTTTAGAAAGTCGCAATTTACCAAATTTTAACGACAAACTATGTCATCTATGTTACAAAATAAGCTCGTAAAATTACTTTATATTTGTATAAAATAATAAACAAATGAAATTAGAAGAATACATCAACAAGGGTTTAACGTACGAAGATTATATCACACGTGTAGAAGATGAGTTAGAAAATGAAATCGAAAACGATGATCCGAAAGAATATGTGCAATATTATGCGTTGGGATTACAACGTATGAATAGAGTTTATAAAACGTTTAAATTAAATCCTGCTCAAGAAACACGTATAAAATCGACTGCAAATAATTTTAAATTATTAATTATTACAGAGGGATGGTGTGGTGATGCTTCTCAAATTTTACCAGTTGTAGAGCGATTTGCAAATGCCTTAAACGTTTCTACACATTATATTTTCAGAGATGAGAATATGGATTTAATGGAAAAATACAAAACAAATGGAGCTGCTTCTATTCCAATTATTATTGGTGTAAATGAGGATAATGAAGAAGCTTTTCGTTTTGGCCCTCGTCCAAAAGCTGGAATGGAAATGTTAGCTCGTTTTAAAAATAATCCTGATAAATATTCGGCAGATGAGTTTCACGAAGACTTACAACATTTCTACAATAAAAATAAAGGAGAAGATATTGTAAATGAAATTTTAGATTTAATCGACGAAAATATCGCGAATTAATCAGGTTTTTCAATTTGTTCAACTTGTTAATTGTTTGCATCTTTGTGTAAGATTTTTTTTAAAAAAATATGAAAGGAAATAAACAAATTATTTTTGCTATCGTTGTAGTAGTTGCTTTAGTTGCTATAATGTTTACACCGGTTGGTACATTTTTTAAAAATAAAATGGAAGATAATAGCCACATTGCTGGTGCTGATGTAGAATTATCAGAAAGTGATTATGATATTGATTTGATTGGATATAATGGAGCAACAAATACTAACTTGCTTGATTTCAAAAAAAGTGGGGAAGTCGTTTTTCTAAACTTTTGGGGAAGTTGGTGCCCTCCTTGTGTTGCAGAAATGCCAACTATTCAGAAATTATATGAGGCAAAAGGACAAAAAGTTAAATTTGTACTGGTTACAATTCAAGATAAACCGAAAGTTTTTAATCCATTTTTGGAAAAAAATAATTATACAATGCCCGTTTATGAGCCAAATAGTCCAATATCAAATAATATGTTACCGAAAGTTTTTCCAACTACTTACATCTTAAATAAAAAAGGAGAAGTTGTATTAAAAGAAACAAAAACAAGAGATTGGAACGATAAAGAAATTAATGATCTGTTAGATCAATTAGTTGCAGAATAATTTCATTCTAAAAACATATAAAGCGTCATTAATTTAATTATTAATGACGTTTTTTTATTGTCATTCTTTTTCTAATTTTCTCTCATCGAAGCAAGTTGTAATAAAGAAGTTGCGGTATTATAATTTCTTGTTGTTGCGCTTACTTGTAGTAAATTTTCGAAAAAATTATTGGTCAATTTTGTTTTTCCATATCCAAATGGACAGTACAAATAAACCACTTCATTCTTGATTTCGTATTGTTCATCTTCGGCTTTTATATGTTCAATTTTCTCCTTATCAAATTCTGCTGGTTGATTTCCCAAAAAAGTATAATATAAAAACTCTTTATCGAGTGTAGAATCGTGAAGAAAAGGATTTTCCTCTATGATACGTTTTAATTTATCTATGGTAAGAATTAAGACTGGAACTTCAAAAGCAAGTGATTCAGCAATTTTATCATGAATTAAATCTGCTATTTCTTTGAGATTGGTCAAGTTTGAAGAAAAAACCGCATTACCACTTTGAACATAAGTTGTCACATTCACAAAAGATAAAGCTTCTAAAAGCTTCGTTAAAACATCCATTTTGATGATTTTTTTTCCGCTAACGTTGATTCCTCTTAGAATCACAATAAATGTATTCATAACCTACTTTGTTGACACTAAATTAGTTCATTTAGAATTAAATATAAACCTAAATTTTAGAATTACAACAACAAAAAAATAAATTAAACATGTTATTTTATGATTAACAATTAATATATTAGATTAAATTAAAAAGTATGACAACCAATCGATTAGAAGCCTTTAGTGATGGCGTTCTTGCTATCATTATTACCATTATGGTATTGGATTTAAAAGTTCCTATTGGTGATGATTTAATGAGTTTAAAACCATATTTACCTAAATTTTTAAACTATTTATTTAGTTTCATTTATGTCGGAATCTATTGGAATAATCATCACCATCTTTTTCAAGCAATCGAGAAAGTGAATGGTGGAATTCTTTGGAGTAATTTACACTTACTTTTTTGGCTCTCTTTATTACCTGTTTCAACGGGTTGGATGGGCGAAAACTTTCATTCAAGATTTCCAGTTATATTTTATGGTTTTGTATTATTAATGAGTAGCCTTGCCTTTATGCTCATCGAAAAAACAGCTATAAAACAAGAAGGAAAAGAATCTATTATTGGTAAATCGGTAAGTCAAAATCTAAAAGAAAAAGGATCAAGTATTGGCTATATTTTAGGTATTGTTTTAGCTTTTATTCAACCAGAATTTGGAATAGTTGTGTACGGTATTATTGCTTTAATTTGGTTAATCCCAGACAGAAGAATAGAAAAATCAATGAAATAATTATAAACATATATTATTAATTATAAAGCAATTAAATGAACTATATTAAACTTTTAATTTAATTACTTTTTTACGTTTTCTCTTCTTAAACATAACACGTAACAAGCGATAACCATAGGTTACTTTTTTGTTTTTTGTGATGATAGGAAAAGCCATTGTACACATCAACGCAATACACGCTGTTGTGCCTAATGCACCTCCATAACCATTAAAAATTTGACTCGTGTAATGCAATAAAATAGCAAATAACATGGGCGAAAAAATCAACGAAAAATAACTGATATTAATTGTCGAAGAAACCATTCCGATGAACGTTCCACCAATTACGTAAAGAGGTATATTGTCCGTGTAAAATTGAGGCAAAATGGTTGGAAAAAAGTAGAAAAAACCACCAATAATCATCGCTATCACCGCAGATGAACGAACTGGACCTTGCTTAAAACGAATGTTTAATTCAAAAGTTGTCAACGATGCAATAATGGAACACATCATTAATATTAAAAATTCAATAATCATTAGCCTAAGATTAATTTAAACAATAACATACTCAATAAAACGCCAATAAAAGCTAAAGTACCAAGTTTTCCACCTACACCAACAAATAATGATTTTGTGGCAAAAAATAACAACGCAGTAAAAATTCCTGCTGTAATAATCATCCAATAAACATATTCAACATCCAAGGAAGTCATTCCAATAAAAGCTCCACAATAAATAGGTCCTGCAACTTGTTTTAAATAATCAGAACGTGGATTTAGCTTCGTTAAAAAGGAACCTAAAGTACCAATAATTCCCGCAGAAAAAACTGCACCTAAGCCTAATTTATTATTCATTAAATAGGTAATTATTGCAGCGATTGGGATCCATAAAACCAATGTTTTTCGATCAAAGGAATATTCGTGATGATGCAAAGGAAATTTGCGGTAAACAATCAGCAAAAGCAGACAAATTGCAACAATAATATACGGTACAAGATCATGTTCTATACGCTCGTTTATAATCGAGAATAGAAATAAAAACTGAATAATAAAAATAATCAGAATGGTAACGAATTTTATGATGCGTTTACTGTTCATTTCAAATTTTGAAGCTGCAAAGTTAATGACTCATTATGAAAAAAATAGAATAATTTTATTAATTATTTTGTATTAAAAAATCCCAAATCATTCGTAAATGATTGGGATTACATTGACTTAAATTATCACAAAAAATAAGTCGTTCTACCTAAAAACCTTTATTCTTTAATTAATTCTGCATTAAAACCAACTTCTTCGATTGTATCAATAATTTCTTCTTCAGTTATTTGTACACCTTTAACTGTTAAAATTTTATCAGGATTATTCGTGTCAACCTCCCAAGATTCTAAATCTTGTAATTGATCTAAGTAAGGCTTTACTTTATTTAGACAACCGTTGCAATTTATATTTGTTTTGAATTTTAATTCTTTTGTCTTCATCATTCATTGATTTACACTCACAAATTTCGAACTAAATTGCGGCATACCATTTATATTATTAGGTGAAATAGTTATATGATTTCACAACTAATTAATCGTTTTGAACTACTTTTGCACTCAAACAAAAACAATTTCAATTTCTTTTAAAATGAGTCAACAAAATGACCAAAAAATTGTCTTAGCGATCGACGAAAAACCGAAGTTAGGACAAGGAATATTATTGAGTATACAACATCTTTTTGCAATGTTCGGAGCTACAGTATTAGTTCCTGCCTTAACAGGAATGTCGCCTGCAATTGCATTAATTTCGAGCGGAATAGGAACATTGGTTTTCATCCTTATAACAAGAGGAAAAGTTCCTTCTTATTTGGGTTCTTCATTCGCGTTTATCAATCCAATTATAGCAATGAAAGCGTTAGAAGCAAATCCTGAAAGTGGTATTGCAGTAGGTAGCTTTTTAGTCGGAAGTTTTTTAGTCGGAGTTACTTATTCCATTGTCTCGCTTATCATCGCAACAGCAGGTACAAAGTGGCTGATGAAACTTTTACCACCAATTGTCGTAGGTCCAGTTATTATGGTTATTGGTCTGGGATTGGCTTCAACAGCGATTAAAATGGTGACAAATAATCCTACTGGAGAATATGATTTAACATATGTTACCATTGGTTTTGTTACATTGATTATTACGGTGATCACCGCAATTTTTAGTAGAGGATTTTTAAGTGTTATCCCTATTTTAGTTGGGATTATTGGTGGATATCTTTTTGCTATTGCAATGGGAGTAGTTAATTTAGAACCTGTTTTACAAGCGAAATGGTTTATGGTTCCAGATTTTACTATTCCATTTATCAATTATACTCCTACACTATCTTGGTATGTTATTTTCCTGATGATTCCCGTTGCAATTGTACCTATTGCTGAACACATTGGACATCAATTAGTCTTAAGTAAAGTAGTTAACAAAGATTTGATTGATGATCCTGGTTTAGACAAATCGATGTTAGGAGATGGAGTTGCGACGATGATTGCTGCGTGTTTGGGCGGACCTCCTAATACAACATATGGTGAAAACATTGGCGTTTTGGCTATAACAAGAGCATTTAGTATTTATGTATTTGTTGGCGCTGCCTGTTTTGCTATTTTATTTGGATTTTGCGGAAAAATTTCAGCTCTATTAAGCACAATTCCAACACCTGTAATGGGTGGAGTTTCCATTTTATTATTCGGAATTATCGCTTCGAGTGGTTTGAGAATGTTGATTGAAAATAAAGTAGATTTCAAGGTTAAACGAAACTTAATCATATCTTCTGTTATTCTAATCATTGGAATTGGAGGAGCAGCAATTCATATTGGAGATTTATTTTCGTTAGAAGGAATGGCTTTGGCGTCTATCATTGGTGTTGCATTAAATTTAATCCTTCCAGGAAGAGAGATTATAACATTCAAAGAAATGTTTGATGAAGAAGATTAATCAAATCATAAAAAAAATGGCGAACATTACTGTTTCGCCATTTTTTTATTAATCTTATTTCTAAACATCATCAAAATCAATTGATAAAGTAGCCGATTTTGGTCGAGAAATACACGCTAATGTTATTCCTTCTTCGTAATCAGAATCCGTTAATACATAGTTGTCTCCAATATGCACTTCGCCTTCTGTCACCTTACACATACAAGAAGAACAAACACCTCCTTTACAAGAATAAGGTGCGTCAATACCAGCATCTAACATGGTATCAACCAAATTTTTTCCTCTATCCCAAGTCACTTCAGATGTTTCACCATCGAGTGTTACTGTAACTTGAACCGTTTGAGGACCTTCATCGTGTTTAGTAAAAATATCTTCTGTTTTAACAGATGGATTAAACATTTCAAAATGAATATGTTTTTCGATAATTCCCGCTTCGTTTATTTTCTTAGCTAAAGTCAAAATCATTTCCTCAGGTCCACAAACCATTGCTTCATCAACTTCATTGATATCGATGATTTGATTCAAGATTAAATCAAATTTTTTCTCATCAATTCGTCCGTTGTAAATGAAATTTTCTTGTTCTTGTCTTGTGAAAAAATGATGAATAAAAACGTTGTTTGGATACTTTTGTTTCAATTCCGTCAAACGCTCTTTGAACATAATCGAATTTTCGTCTCTATTCACATAAAAAATGTGGAAGTTCACCCACTCCTCTGTTTGCAACGTAAACTCTAACATACTCATAATTGGTGTAATTCCACTACCTGCAGTAAAAGCCAATAATGTACGTTTTTCGTTGGGTTTTGTAGGAATTGTAAAGCGACCACTTGGTGTCGAAACTTCTAATTGATCTCCAACTTTTAAATCATTGAAAAGATAATTCGAAACTTTTCCGTTTGGTTGAGATTTTACCCCTATACTCCATTTTTTATCATTTGGAGAAGCACATAAAGAGTAATCTCTTCGTTCTCCGTTTATGTTTAGTGTGATATATTGTCCAGGTAAAAAGTTGTATTGATCTTGCAATTCATCAGGAACATCAAATGTAATTTGAACCGAATCTGCTGTTAATTTTACAATTTCTTTTACCGTTAATAAATTAAATTTCATAGTCGTTTTACTATTTATAATTCTCAAAACAACTCAATATTTAAGATTGTTCTGCTAAATTTGTACAAAAGTAAGATTTTAGATTAAATAGAAAAAATATATGGAAATAGCATTGATCGCTCATGACGGTAAAAAAGCCGAAATGGTAAATTTTTTAATGAAACATAAAGAAGCGTTAAATAAAAACAACATAGCTTTTATAGCAACTGGAACAACAGGTAAATACGCTGAACAAACGGGATTGAAAGTGACACGCTATCTTTCTGGACCTTTAGGTGGTGATGCACAGATTGCAGCTCGTGTTGTAGAAGGAAAAACAAATATGGTTTTCTTTTTTAGAGATCCAATGGGAAAACATCCTCACGAACCAGACGTTAATATGTTATTGAGGTTGTGTGATGTACACAATATTCCTTTAGCTACAAACCCTGCTACTGCCGAAATGTTATTGGATCATTTAAAATAAAATATTTTTAATCAGTAATAATTAGAAAATAATAAAAGGAACTAAAAATTTAGTTCCTTTTATATGACATTTTTGAAGTAAATATTTTCTGGATTCTGCGGATCGATCAAAATATCAACATCTTTTCCTTTTTTTAATCGTTCGTTCGCATTTACATCACCAAAATATTCGAACTCTGTATAATAAATTTTTTCTGTGTTAGGATGTGTGTAAAAAACTTCTACAACATAATCTGGTAAATGATTTTCGCCTAATAAGCTTCTTTTAATTTCTATAATATGAGCTTTAACTTTTAAACCTTTTTTTAATAATCTTGTGCGATTTAGATAATCGAACAAAAAATTAAATCCTAAGTACCCCATTAACAAACTACATAATAAAAATATTATTCCAAGTAGTAGGTTAAAAAATATTTCAAGATTTAAGAAAGAGCATAAAAGAACGAAACCTACACTTAAGAGTAAACATCCTATTGCTATTGACAATTTCATTATTCTTGCATTTGATTTGTATTTTTCACAAATCGTACCAAAAAAAATCTTTTTGTCCTAAAAATTTGATATTATTTATCATTTACCACACCCTTAGTAGGCTGCAGTAAATCTTTCTTTAATGTACTTCGCATTTTCTATTTCATCTGCAATGACAACCGCCACATCTTCTACAGACAAAACACTACGCCCTTCTTCATTAAAAACAGGCACATCTTTTCCAACTCTATATTTTCCTTTTCGCTCTCCTGATGTTCCCTGATGCATTTCTGGTGCTGGAGAAAACATCGTCCAATCCAATTCATTATCTTGTTTTAGGATATTGTAATAATCTCTTGCAGCCAAAGCTCCTTGCTTGATTTCTTCTGGAAAACCAGGAGCGTCTACAATTTGTACTTCTTTTTCGTCATTCACATATAAACTTCCTGCACCACCAATCACTATCAACCGTTTTACGCCTGCTAACTTCGTTGCCTCTTCAATTGCTTTTGCTCCTTTTATATAATCTTCATAAATAGATGGATTTGACCACCCAGCATTAAATGCACTTACAACTACATCCGCCCCTTTCAGGTCTGTAGACAAAGCTTGTACATCATTTACGTCTAAGGCAACTTTTGCTACATTTTTGCTATCCAAAACTTTATCTGTATTTCTTGCAAATGCTTTAATAGATTGATTTCTATCCACTAACTCTTCTACAATGTGTGAGCCTACAAAACCTGTTGCTCCAATTACTGCTACTTTCATTTTTTATAATTTGTTTGATTAATTATATATTGTAATTAATATTGTTACAATTAAATTCAAAAAAAATTTACTGAAAATCATCAGAAAACTCTTTTAATGTTTTATGATTTAATGTTTTTATTAAGTCAGATTCCGCTTTATTAAATAAAACTTCAAGATTTGCGTTCATTTGTTTTCCAATTGGACATTCAGGATTTGTTTGATTCATTTTTCCGAAAATATTTTCGTGATTTACAATTTTATAAACATCTCCAAGTAAAATATCGGCTGCATTTTTCGTTAAAAAAATTCCACCTTCTTTCCCTTTCTTCGAATTGATATAACCTGCTTCTTTCAAAAACCTAATTTCACGACGTACAACAACTGGATTTACATTGATACTTCCTGCAATAAAATCAGAAGTAATTAATTGCCCCTGAAATTTTTCGGCCAAGACTAAAATATGTATAGCTGTTGCGAATCTTAAATTATTCATTTTAATGATTTAATACTTCAAAAGTAATCTTTTATTTTAAATGTAACAAATTTTGATACATTATTATTGATTAAATTCTGCTAAATTTGTAAACATACTGCTATATGTATGGAAAATTATAAAAAACATTTATCAACAATCATTGATTTAACCGAAGAACAATGGTCAAAAATAGAAAATGAATTGGTTGTAAAAGAATACAAAAAAAATGAGTTTATTTTAGAGCCAGGTGTATATTCTGAAGACTATTATTTTGTTGAATCGGGTGTTATTCGTTCTTACACAATTGATGATAATGGGAAAGAACATCTACTACAATTTGGAACAGAAAATTGGATTGTAAGCGATCGAAACAGCGCTTTCTGTAAACAAAAATCTAAGTTTTACATTCAAGCAATTGAAGACTCGACAGTGATATTGTTAAATGAAAAATTGAATGAACTAATTATTAGTTTGAACCCAAATTATTTAGCTGCACAAAACAAATTGATTCAGAATCATGTACGTAGTTTACAAGACCGCATCAATTTATTACTTGGTGCTTCAGCAAAAACGCGCTATTTAGAGTTTATGCGTTTATACCCCAACCAACTTTCTCGCATCCCCCAATGGATGATTGCCTCTTATTTAGGAATCACGCCCGAGAGTTTAAGTAGAGTTCGTAAAGAAATTGCACATGGATAATTATAGTTTTGAAATTTTTGTACCCGAAAAACCGAAAAAAAACAACAAGCAAATTGTAAAATTGATTCTATCTTTTCTTGTTGTTACGGTAATCAGCTTTGTTTTTTTAGAATTGAAAGTTTTTAAAAATCAAACGTATTATTACATTTTTATTGGACTTTTGGCAACAGTTGTGGCCTATTGGAATGGTTATTTCAAAAAACCATCAACAGAATTAAAAGGTAATTTTGATGGAAAACTTACTTTCTCAAAAGATGGAATTTCAGTAAAAGATCAATTTTTTGCTGTTAAGGATTTATTTTCCATTGTAATTGATAATGATGATTATAAAGGAAAAGCAGTAAAATCATTTGGTGAATTTGAAACCCCAGAAGGTTCGCACGGAATTAGTAATTTGATAACATTAAAAACCAAAGACAAACAATTCATTGAAGTTTATTTCAAACAAAATTCGTTATCAGAATTTTCGAAAATAGAGCCTTTTTTAATCAATTATTACAAAAATAATCTACTTTCCGAAGAAGATTTAATTTCGATTATGCATTTAGAATATGACATCGATAAAAACGAATTGAAAAAGAAATTGAGATAATTAAATCAACCTCTATTCTCTCGCTATCATTATTTATTGTAATTTTGTACCACTTTAAAATAAAAAAATATGCAACCAACAGCAGAATGGTTAAAAACTTGGGAATCTAAAAGAGAATTTACTTTGGCTCCTAACGACTTAGAAAAATATTTTACCGATAAAGAAATTGGTGGAGTTGAGATTGACCAAATTGATTTGGGAGAAGTGTCTTTGCCTTCAGGAAAGATTTTTGTGAATGATCCTTTGGGAGAATATTTATCAATGGATAAAGATCCTTATTTCCTTGAAACACCAAAAGGTAATTTTCCTGTCACTGCAAGCATTGTAAAATTTGAAGACGATGGTGATGTTGAAAACTTAATTGGTTGTGTAAAAGTTGCTTTTACAGACGAAAAACCTGTTCGTTATGAAGAAGCAATGAAAGGAATCGAGTTGATTGAAGAATTACAAGAAGGAGAATACTTTGGTTTCTCAATCGAAAGTGGTTTAGCGACTATTGTTGATGCAGAAGCAAAAGATTCTTTTGTAAAATTTATCGATGAGTTCGAAAGTAAAGGTGATGCTAATTTATACGATGATTATTTTAACGCATTATTCGTAGAAAATGCTAAAAATAATCCTAAATATCAATCAGAAGAAGGAGATTGGATCAATTGGACAATTCCAACAACAGAATTTAAATCACCAATTTTTCAGGCTGGTTTCGGAGAAGGAATCTATCCTGCTTATTTTGGATACAATGGAAAAGGAGAAATTGTTGCATTTTACATCCAATTCATCGATGCTGAATTAGAAGATTCAGAAGATGATGACGAATGGTTGTAATAGATTTTTCGATCAAATAATATTTAAAATCCTTCAAGAAATTGAGGGATTTTTTTTATTTAAAAATATGTATCTTAAACTATTATATCTCATATTTAAACTGAATGAAAAAACTCCTATTTTTCAATTTACTTATTATAGGAACAATAAGTTGTTCTAAGAAAGTTGATTATCAAAAAACAATTCAAGCAATTGAAGCTAATGAAAATTTATTTGACATGAATTATGAATTAAGAGGAAAAACATATGTATTCAATAATCAAACAACTTATTATTTTTATCTTAATACTGATACAATTGAATATATAAGAGTTCTTAAATCAAAAATTCTGGATGATTATAAAAGTTTTATTAAAAATTACGAGCATTTTCCTGCAAAAGTTAATTTCTATAAATACAATAATTCTTATTCAATCAAAGTTCAATACATAGAAAATAATGTCGTACAAACAGATAGTTTACCGATAAACAATAATCCGATGTTGTCTAAATTATTTATTGATTCAAAAAAGAAATACAACTTTTATAATAACAATCAAATAGTTGGTTATTATTTTAATCAGAAACTTAAAACAAAAACATATAGTTTGCGCAACTATAATAAACTATTTTACACTAAAAATACAGAGAATAAAAATACTTACGATTTTAAAAATGAATATAAAATCTCTCAAAAATTGAAAGATAATTGGTATTTATTGGAACAAATTGAGTAAAAACAAAAAACTCCCGCAAATGCGGGAGTTTTTATCTGTATATAAAAGATAATTATTTCGATTTATATTTTACAATACCATCTTGTAACCATTTCAAGTAAACTTCTATATCAAGCTCTGCTTCTAATGGTTTAGAATAACGATTCAAATCTTTGTCAACCACAATATAGTATGGTTGTGCATTGGCATTAAAATGTTCAATCTCGAAAGCTGTCCATTTATTACCAACTGTTTTTAAAGTTCTATTATTTAAATGTTTTGAAAAAACTTGTTCATTTTCGGGTAAAGGAGTTTGCTCATCAACGTATAACGAAACTAAAACAAAATCTTCAGTCAACATCTTTTTCACACGCTCATCGCTCCAAACACGTTCTTCAACTTTACGACAATTTGCACAAGCATGTCCCGTAAAATCTAACAAAATTGGTTTGTTAACTTTTGTTGCGTATGCAGCTCCTTGTTCAAAATCTTTGAAAGCAGGAATTCCATGAGGTCCAGCAACCATATTTGGATCATCAAATTTAGCAGTCGCTTGTCCACCTCCTACACCTTCGTGGAAACCACGTGGCGATTCAGAATAGGTCATTGGTGGCGTTAATCCACTTAACAATTTTAATGGACCTCCCCATAAACCTGGAATCATATAAATTGCAAAAGTTATCGATAATAATGCAAACAACATTCTTGGCACGCCAATCGTTTGCACAGGCGAATCTAATTCTAATCTAAATTTACCTAATAAATATAAACCTAAGAAGATAAAAATTGCAATCCAAAATGCTAAGAAAATTTCTCTTGGTAACCAATTCATTTGCCATACCAAATCTGCGTTTGATAAGAATTTTAAAGCAAAGGCTAATTCAATAAACCCTAACGATACTTTGATTGTATTTAACCATCCTCCAGATTTTGGCATCGAATTTAACCATCCTGGGAACATTGCAAATAATGTAAATGGAATGGCTAAAGCCAAAGAGAACCCAAGCATTCCTACAATTAATGAATAATAATTTCCTCCTTGCGTTGCTTGTACTAATAATGATCCAATAATTGGTCCTGTACAAGAGAATGAAACCAATGCTAAAGTAAACGCCATAAAGAAAATTCCGATTAATCCTCCTTTATCAGCTCCTTTATCAGCTGCATTTACCCATTTACTTGGTAATGTCAATTCGAAAGCTCCGAAAAATGAAATAGCAAACACAATGAAAATAACAAAGAAAGCTAAGTTTACCCATGGATTTGTTGACATTTCATTTAGTACCGATGGGCCAAAAATTACTGTTGCTAATAATCCTAATGCAACATAAATAACAATAATGGATAAACCATAAATAAATGCTTTTCCAACCCCTTCACCTTTCGATTTACTTTGTTTCGTAAACATACTTACAGTTAAAGGAATCATTGGGAAAATACAAGGCATTAACAAAGCTGCTAAACCTCCTAAAAATCCTAATGAAAAGATTTTTATTAATCCATTATCATGTTTTTCGTTATCTGCTAATAAAGACTCATCTACCTTTTTGATACTATCTTGAGTTGCAGGAACAGCTGCTACAGAATCAACTTCAATAGTGTCTTGTACAATTTCTTTTTCAACTACTGTATCTTTTATTTCAGCTACAGTTTCTTCTATTTTTAACTCCTCTTTTGTTTCTTCAACTTGTGCAGTTGGCGTTAATTTTACGCTACCACTTGTTTCATCTGGTGGCAAACAACGTTCGGCATCACACATCTGAAATTCGATTGTGTACGAAATATTTACAGGTTTATCACCTGTAACTTTTACTTTCTGAACAAATTTTACTTGGTTCTCAAAATACTTTTCATCTTGTTCAAAAATCTGGCTGTATTTATCGATACGTTTTCCTATTTCTCGTACTCCACCAACTAATTTTGCATTGGCAGCTGGTTTAAATGCTGCACTTGCTGGAATTCCTATTCCTCCATCAGGATGTTTTGATGAATAAAGGTGCCAACCTTTATCAATTTTTCCTGTTACCTCAATTTCAAACTCATTTTGTCCAACCTCCTTCACCGAACTCGACCATTTTGCAGGACTAAATAATTGTGCGTTGACTAAAATTGGAAACAAAAAAAGTATCCAAAGTTTCTTTAACATACTGTAATGTTTAAAAAGTTTTTACTTGTTTCTGTTGTTTTGAAACGTTCATCCAAACGATGGTTCACCACCCAAATAATTTGATCTTTTTGGTCACAAAGCAACCATACCTTCTCTTTTTCTAACTTAGAGAGTTTCAAATCTTTCATAAACTTACTCATCAGTTTTTTTTGTCCATTCATTCCGATTGGATAAAAGAAATCTCCCTCTTTCACTTTTCTTAGTTTAAGTGGAAACAAAATTGATGTAAAGTCTACTATTTCTGTAGCGTTTTCGTGTGGATTTATCGATTTCACGAACTTCAAATTTAACGAATTGATTTCAATTAAATCATCAAAAATTGTTATTTCGTCTTCATTTTCTTCTTCTATTGGTTGAAGCAACAAATTCTCTCGATTTTTAACCAATCGATAAGTTGTTGATTTTATTTCACTTCCCGTTTCCGCATCCAAAAATTTCAGAAGTTCTTTACTCGAATAAAAACCATATTTTTCGAATAAATAATACAAAAAAGTTTCTAAAGGTTGAAGTGATTTTAATGGATTAATTTCAATCTTTATTGGATTATCTCCTGAAAATAAATCAGTTCTGACTTCTTCTACTTTATTTTGTATAATTTGATAATTATCATTGATATGACTTAAACTTGCCAAAAAATTCTCATCAAACTGAGGATGAAGTTCTTTTAAAACAGGTGTAATATGATGACGAATTTTATTTCTGGTATATTCATCTGTCGCATTTGTGTAATCTTCTCGCCAACTAATTTCATTTGCTTCTGCATATACTAACAACTCATTTTTTGTAAAGTTTAAAAGCGGACGGAATATTTTTCCATTATCAGTTTGCATTCCAATCAAACCTTTCAAACCTGTTCCACGAGATAGATTAATCAAAAACGTTTCGATATTATCATCCAAATGATGCGCGGTAACCAAAATATCCAAATGATTTTGTTGCTGAACTTGCTCAAACCAATCATAACGCAAATTTCGGCAAGCCATTTCTACCGAATAATTACCTGTTTTTTGATAAGCTGCAACGTCAAAACGAACCGAATGAAAGGGAATATTCAATTTTCCACAATATTCTCTCACTAATGCCTCATCTTTATCTGCATCTACTCCACGCAATTGAAAATTACAATGAGCCACTTGAAAATTTGCAGAAGTTTGACGAAATAAATCCAACAAAATCATACTATCAACTCCCCCACTTACAGCTAATAGATAGCCATGTGTGTTAAAATCGTGTTGATTTAAAAGTAAGTTAAACTCTTGTTGAATGGATTTATTTTTCATGAAATACAAATGTTCGAAATTAGAAATTATTCCTGAAATAGTGTTACACTATTTTTCCTTGTTCTTATAAAATTTACCAATAAAAAAAACCTGAAAAATTTCAGGCAAAATTTATTTTAAACTTTCTAATGATTTATTTTCAAGGATTTCTAATGTCGAATCTCTTAATTCTACCATTACCTTATTCAAAGTGCAAACGCCTTCGTTGGGGCAATCGTCGCATTTTTCGTAATAATTTTTACTAACACAGGGTAAAAGCGCAATTGGACCTTCTAAAACACGAATCAAAGAGGCTAAACTAATATCCTTTGCTTCTTTTGCTAAATAATAGCCACCACCTTTTCCTTGTTTTGAATTGACAAATCCCATTTTTTTTAAATCCAATAAAATTGCTTCCAAGAATTTTTTAGGGATAACTTCCTTTTCAGAAATTTGCCCAATCAATACTGGCTTACTACTTTCTTGTCTGGCCAAATGAGCCATCGCTTTTAGTCCGTATTTTGTTTTTTTTGATAACAATTTTATATGATTTAATTACAAAAATAACGTTGATAGTTGTATAAAACAAATATAAGATTAAAACGGTTGAAATGATTTTAAAAATATTTCATCAAAAAATCAATTACCTTTTGGGTTGTAGAAGTATACGGATAATTAAGAAATTTGGATGGCGATAAAATACGATTTACGTGTAAGACTGGCTTCATGTGTGAAAAATCTTTAAACCCTTCATAACCAGTTGACGCACCAATTCCTGAATGATTAACTCCTCCAAATGGTAAATTCGGATGTAAAATATGAACTAAAGTTTCATTTATTACGACAGATCCTGAAGATGTTTGATTTTTAACTTCTTCAATAAAAACCAAGTTATTAGAAAATAAATATAAAGCTAAAGGCTTTTCTTTCAAATTAATATACTCAATTACTTCATTAATCTCTTTAAATGTATAGATAGGAAGTATTGGACCAAAAATTTCTTCATTTTCTATTAAAGCATCTTTCGGTATATCAATTAATAAAGTTGGTTTAATGTATAGTTCATCCTCTTTATATTCATTTCCAAACGGGCATTTCGCACCTTTTTCTAAAGCATCGGTGATCAAATTTTTTAATCGATTGTAATTTTGAAGATTTACTATTCGAGCCAAATCCTCTGATTGAGAAGGATTTTTTCCAAAAATATTTTCGACATGTGTAATAAAAGCATCTACAAATTGATCGCTGAACTCTTCTTTAATCACTATATAATCTGGCGCAATGCAAGTCTGTCCCAAATTGATCAATTTACCCCAAACAACTTTCTCTACCACTTCTTGCATCGGAATTGAACCATCAATAATCAAAGGCGATTTACCTCCTAATTCTAATGTCACAGAAGAAAGATGCTTAGCTCCTGCTTGCATTACAATTTTACCAACTTTCGGAGATCCTGTAAAATGAATATGGTCAAATTTTTTGGCTAATAAATAGGTGGTTTCATCAACTTGCCCTTCAATAACTGCAACATGATTTTGTTCAAAAACTTCGGATATAATTTTATCAAGTAGTTTAGAAACATTTGGACAAAATTCTGAAGGCTTCAATATGGCTGTGTTTCCAGCTGAAATACATGCTACAAGATGTAGTAAACATAACTGAAAAGGATAATTCCATGGCGAAATAATCAAACAATTACCTAAAGCTTCGGGCTGAATTTTTGCTTTCGAACCAAAAAAAAGAAGATTATTAGAAACAGATTTTATTTTCGACCAGCGATTCAACTTTTTTCGAAATAACCTAATTTCTGATAAAACAGGGAAAATTTCAGTTGAATCTGATTCAACTTTTGATTTTCTTAAATCAATAAACAATGCTTGCTCAATTTCAATTCGGTGATTAAGAATTGATTGTTCTAATTTTAGCAAAAATACTTTGCGTTGAGCAATAGTTAAATTTCGAATAGTTGATTTATTCTTGAATTGCAGTTCGTAAATCTTATCAATTTCCGTTTTAAAATCAGACATTTTAAACATTTTAGAAATGTTAATTTAATGATTTTTTTTGGAATTTAAGTTTATTTAAGTTCAACAAATAAGTGCAACTCAAATTAAATCAT
>NZ_CALGVK010000077.1:0-60392 GCF_937930195.1 uncultured Empedobacter sp. | reverse complement strand
AATACCTATCCATTTATCTGGTCTTTTTGTCTTAGAAGCTAGTTCTGTTATAGGAAGTGATGAAGTATTAGATGCATATATACAATTATCATTAACTATATTGTCTAACTCTCTAAATAAATCAGCTTTAATATCAATATCTTGCCCGTCTTTGTCCGTTAATTCTCCAGGAGTTCCATTTCCTCCAAAATTTACTGCCCAATCATTATTTAAACGAAATTTGAATTTTCCATCTTTTAAAGTTGTTGTAATGACCCAAGAATCGATAGAACCATCGTAAGATAATTTTTCATCTGGACCTTCCCATCCGTTTGCAGTAGCATCACCGACTAACCCCCATGAGTAATCTTCTAATTTATATGTAAGGTTAGTCAAATCAATTGTTACTTTATATGTACCAGCTTTTACGGCGATATTTTCACCGCCTTTTTCTAATTTACCATTTGTGCCACCGTAGTCCAATTCCCATTTATTATCTTGGCGGAATTTGATATCACCATCTTTTAAAGTTGTGTAAGCGACAAATACATTAGGAGTTTCTGTTTTCCAGAAAGGAACATCTGGTCCATCCCAACCATTAGGTGTTGCAGAACCAACGATACCCCAATTTGTAGATAAATCTGTAGGATAAGGTGTTACGTTTAACGAATAAACATTAGAAATTAATGGTTGAGAACCAGGAGTACCAACTGTTGATACAACTCGATATTCTAATTCACCTTCTTTAAAAGGTTCTAAACCTAAATCTGTAGAAATTAAATTTAATTCTTTAACCGTTACATCAGCCGTTGTAGCGGATGTAGAAGTTACTGTTTTAGCATTTTCGAAATTGTTTCCTGCTAAATCAATTTCTAATTCATATTTAGGTGGAGTGTTTACACCATAATTAGCAGCAGACCATTTGAACGTCATCGCAGTTGAAGCCGCATTTTCTTCTAATAATACAATCGAATTAGATGTTGGTGCTTCTACTACAGGCGCTACAAATGTTGAGGGATCTAATTGTATGATGTCTTCATCGTCATTACATGCGCTTAACGCAAAAACACTTGCACAAGCGAACGAAATATATTTTATAAAATTTTTCATCTTAGTAACCAGGATTTTGAGTTAAGTTTGGATTTACTGCTAATGCATTGAATGGAATTGGATATATTGTTCTGTGATTATCGACATTCATACCATTTGCAATTCCTCCTTTGAAAGGCCAATTGTAATTGTTCGTAAACTTGTTAAAACGAATTAAATCCGTACGACGAGTTCCTTCCCAATACATTTCACGAGAACGTTCTGCTAAAATAAAATCTAAATTAATAGAAGTTACATTTCCAGATGTATTTCCATAAGCACGCTCACGTAATTGGTTGATATAGTTAAGGGCGATACCTGTATCTCCACCTCCTCTTAAAGCAGCTTCTGCATAATTAAGATACATTTCAGCAACACGGAAAATTGGAATGTCTACATCAGCATGCTCTCCAGTGTCGTTGTTCCCATTTGTTCCATCAGATTTTTTGTTCGAGAATTTTGTGATTGCATATCCGTTTTTAAACTCAGAAACATTTTCGATTTCGAATGTTTGTCCATCCGAATGGAACATTGCACGTTTGTCTTTCCAAGCAGTTGGATTTCCAGCTGAATTACTTTGTGTAACAGCACTCGAGAATTGATTAACCAATGCTTTTGTTGTGCGAGGACCTCCCCATCCGCCATTTACACCAAAATCTGCTGGAGCCATAGAACCTCCGATTTTCGCTTTTACAATGAAAGTAGCTCCACCGTAAGTCGTAGAATAACGTCCATCAAAATTGATTGCAAAAATGTTTTCATTTTGCGCACCATTTGTATCATTATCAGCTAAGAATAATTCGTCGTAAGCAGAACCATTTCCGTTAATATCTTTTGTATTGATTATATAACCAGATTCGATTGCTTTTTTAGCATATTCTGCTGCTTCTTTGTATTTATTTTGATTAACGTATACCTCAGAATTTAAATATAAACGAGATAATAAGGCGTAAGCTGCAACTTTATCAACACGTCCATATTCGTTAGATCTTGCATCTGCTAATAGAGATTCTAAATCTTTCAACTCCGTTTCAACAAATGTATATATTTCTTGACGATTGTTTTGTTTTGGTAACTCTAACGAAACTTTTGTAACCAAAGGAACATTCGCATATAAATCCATTAAGTTATAGTAAGCATAGGCGCGTATAAAACGAGCTTCAGCAACAAATTTTTTAACTTCTGGATCATTTTCAGCTAATTTTTCAGCTTTTTCGATGAATGAGTTAGAGAAA
Source organism: uncultured Empedobacter sp. (assembly GCF_937930195.1). Taxonomy (NCBI): domain Bacteria; kingdom Pseudomonadati; phylum Bacteroidota; class Flavobacteriia; order Flavobacteriales; family Weeksellaceae; genus Empedobacter; species uncultured Empedobacter sp. The sequence goes on along the minus strand of NZ_CALGVK010000077.1, from coordinate 58,089 downwards.
GAAACGGTTTGAGCTAAACGAAAATACATTGCTTCAACAAACGGATTACTTGCTCCCCAATCCATTGCATGCAAATTTGGTAAACCAGCATCTCCCCAACCAACAATTGCTTCATCAGTTGTTAACTCGTTAAGATAAAACATTAAACGAGTGTACTGAGATGTACCTTCGTCAACACCAACTATATCAGGCTGTCCAGCAGGACCTTCTTGCCCTGTTAACGATAATGAAGCGTAAATTTTTCCTAAAGCAGCTTTTGCTTCTTGAGCGTTAGAGAAAACTTCGTTCTCTGTTACCATATCGGGATCAATTGGATTTAAATTCAAATCATCATGACAAGATGTTAATGTGAATAATGAAAAGATTCCAATTAATGCTATTTTATGAATATTGAATATGTTTAATTTCATTTTTAATACGTTTTTAGAAGTTAACATTTAAACCAACGACAAATGTTCTTGGTCTTGGATAAAAGTTTCTGTCAATTCCGTCAAATACCTCAGGATCGATTCCGTCATAATTCGTGAATAAAGCAACGTTCTGAACAGCTCCGTAAAGACGAACATCCATTCCTTTTATTGCTTGTTGTAAATTATATCCTAATGTAATGTTATCGATTCTGAAGAAAGATCCATCTTCTACATAATGATCACTTGTTAGGTTAGTTGCGGTAATTGCAGAAAAACCTGTGTTGTAGTAATCTCTGTGTACATTAGATAAATATCCTTGTCCATTACCTGTTGCTTTAGCTAAGTAACCTTTTGCAGAAGCGACGTTGTTGTAAACGTAGTTTCCAATACTTGCACGAGCTGTCGCAGATAAATCCCAGTTTTTGTATCTAAATCTTGTATTGAATCCCATTGTGATATCAGCGAAAGGACTTTTGTGTAAATAACGGTCGTCTTCATTGATCACACCATCATCATTCAAATCTGCATAAGCACCCTCGATAGGCTTTCCATTTGCATCATAAATTTGTTTGTAAACTAAATATGAAAATGGAGTGTGACCTTCTTTGTGAACTTGAACATTAATCCCTGTTCCTCCATCAATTCCTCCAACGTAATTATCATTTTTTAAATTAACAATTTTGTTGTCGTTGTAAGCGATATTGTATCCAAAAGACCAATCAATATCTTTCGATTTGATGATATCAGCATTGATGCTAAATTCAATCCCTTTGTTCTCCATATCTCCAATATTTTGTTTGATTTTATTAGAGAAGTTGGTAAACTGATCAACATACACTTCAGCAATTAAGTCTTTTGTTTTTTTCTGATAAATATCTAAACTACCGTAAATACGATTTCTGAATAAAGCATAGTCAATACCTATATTTAATGTATTAGAAATTTCCCATTTTAGGTTTGGATTAACTTTTTCTGGACGATAAACTTGGTAATATTTATCTCCAAATTGGTATTGAGCTGATGACAAACTTTGTGTATAACGTGTTAAGAATAAATAATCTTCAAGACCATTTACGTTACCAACTTGTCCATAACCCACACGTAATTTCAAGTCACTAAGTGTTGAGTTGCCTTTTAAGAAATCTTCGTTCGAAATATTCCATGCAACAGCTGCAGAAGGAAAATACCCCCAACGATCATCTGGATTTAATTTAGAAGAAGCATCTGCACGTAATGTTGCTGTTAAGATATAACGGTTATCGTAGTTGTAATTAACACGACCATAGTAAGATAATAAAACACTTTCGTATTTGTCAACAACAGCTGCAATTTGTCCGATTTCTGCTTTTTCTGAATCGAATGAGAATTTATCGTAACCAAATTTTTGATAGCCATAACCTACAACAGCATTCAGAGTAGATAGACCAAATGATTTATTATAGGTTAAATAAGCATCTAATAATTTGTTAGAAAATTCGTTGCTGAAATTAGAGTAAGCTCCGTCCCATTTTGTGTTTTTACTTGGTAAAGCATAGTTTGTCACTTTTCTACCATTTGCATTTGTAATGTCGTAACCAACATTTACGGTAGCTGTTAAATCTGGTAAGAAATGTAGTTTATAATCTGCTTTTGCATTTCCAGCAAAACGTCTTGTTTCAGATGTATCGTTAACTTCGTTTATTAAAGCAATAGGATTATTTGGAGTTAAATCTCTTAAGAAATATTGTCCGTCAATCAATTGTGTGTAAACGTTGTATCCTTGCCATGAATTAATTCCGTTCGAATAAACAGATTGTGTAGGGTCAAATTCTAACGCTGCACCAATTGCATCACGATTAGCAAAAATATTCTCGATGTAAGAACCCCTTGCGTTAATTTCGAATTTTAGATGATCATCTAATAAACTTGGATTCAAGTTAACACTTAATGTTGTACGGTTAATGTTATCACCTCTTAAAATACCATCTTGATTTGTATTCGAAATAGAGAAACGAGAAGGCATAAAATTTCCGATTTTCCCTACAGCGCTAAAGTTGTGATCAAAACCTACAGCTGTTTTATAGATCAATTTTTGCCAATCAGTAGATGTATTTCCTAATTTAGCAATATCATCAGCCGTTCCATGTTCATTCACAAGTTTTCTAAATTCGTCGCCATTCATTAAATCAACCATTTTGATTGGATCATAAATAGAAGTTGTCGAATTATAGTTGTATTTGAATTGTTTGCCTTTCCCTTTTTTGGTTGTAATCATTACTACACCATTTGCTGCACGAGAACCATAAATAGCTGTTGCAGAAGCATCTTTCAGAATGGTCATCGTTTCGATATCATTCGGATTTAAGAAATCCAATGGATTACGAGAACCTCCAATTTTTTCATCTGCCAAAGGCAAGCCATCCACAACATATAAAGGTTCGCGATTTAATGAGATTGAGCTATTTCCACGAATTAATATTTTTTGGTCATCACCAGGCGCACCTCCTGAAGAAGTTACAGAAACTCCCGCAATTTTTCCTGTCATTAATTCCTGTGCAGATGTAATCGATCCTTTGTTAAAATCCTCTGAATTCAATTGATTAACAGAACCTGTAACATCTTCTTTTTTCGCTGTACCATAGCCGATAACAACAACTTCTTTTAAGTTTTCGGTCGTTTTTCCTAAACGTAATTGCAATTGTGTTTGTCCTGCATATGTTATTTCTTGATCTTCGTAGCCAAAGTTGCTAATCACGATAATATCACCGTCATTCGCTTCTAAAGTAAAATTTCCTTGTTCATCAGAAATTGTAGATACTCCTGTTGTGATGTTCGAAACATCAGCACCAGCAAGAACTGCATTGTTTGTGCTATCATAAACTGTTCCTTTAACTGCAGTTTGTGCAGATAAAATCGCAGGGCTTGATAAAACTAATGCAAGAAGAGATTGTTTTAAAATCCTCATATATTTTCCGTTTTGTTTCGTTAATTTTTAATTTATATTTTTACTTCTCAATTTCAAATGTAAGTCCTTTAATTCATTGATTGTGTATGTTGTACACTTATAATAGTTACGAAAACGTTTTCGTGTTAATAAATAATTAAATTAATTGCTGAAGGATGTTAATATTTAATAAAAAAAACAGAAATTAGTCGAATACGATTGATGGTTTAGGTAGAAAGAAGATTATGAAAAAGAATTTGACTTTAAAACAGATTGCAAAAGAATTAGATGTTTCGATATCAACGGTTTCGAAGGCTTTAAAAAATAGTGATGAAATCAGTGAAGCTACACGAAATAAAATTCAAGCTTTCGCAAAATTATACAACTACAAACCAAATAATATTGCATTAAGTTTAAAGAATCGAAAGACGAAAACTATTGCCGTGATTATTCCCGAAATTGTGCACGATTTTTTCGCTATGGTAATTAGCGGTATCGAAAATTTAGCGAATCAATCAGGATACAATGTTTTAATATGTTTATCAAATGAGTCCTACGAACGAGAAGTAATTAATATGGAAATGCTTGCTTCTGGTAGTATAGATGGATTCGTCATTTCTCTTTCCAAAGAAACCCAAGCCAAAAAAGACTATCATCACATCAAAGAAATTATCAATCAAGGTATGCCAGTTGTAATGTTCGATCGTGTAACACGTGAGGTGTATACCGATAAAGTGATTATTGATGATGTCTTAGCGACACAAGAAGCGATACAATACTTTATCAGTAAAGGACGTAAGAAAATAGGGTTTATTACAACACCAGATTACATAAGTGTCGGAAGATTAAGAACAGAAGGCTATAAAAAGACATTGAAAGCGAATGGGATTGACGTTAACGAAAATTTGATTTTAAGAATAGAAGATGAAAGTCAATTGGACACTATGATTGATGATTTTTTCGAAAAAAATGAATTTGATGCTGTTATGGCAGTTAACGAATTGTATGCTGTAAAAGTGTTAAGAACAGCTCTTAAAAGAGGGATTAAAGTGCCAGAAGATTTACATTTAATCGCTTTTACTGATGGTGTAATATCCAAAAACTCAATACCAAGCATTTCTACAGTCAAACAAAATGCATTTAAAATGGGGGAGATAGCAGCCCGACTTTTAATTCAAAAATTAGAATCAGAAAACGAACACGAACATTATATAACCGAAGTTGTCGGAACAGAATTATTGCACCGAGAAACTACAACGTTTTAGTAAGTATTTTTAGGTTAAATAATTGTAACAGTTGCAATAATCCCAAAAAATTGTTTTAACATTGTAATCTAATCAAAACATATTTTTACTTCTCAAACCAAAAATATAGTTTTGATAAGCTGAAACGCTTATCGTAAATAATTAATAATAATTACGATAATGAAAAAGCGTAGATTAGGATTTCTTGAAATCTGGAATTTAAGTTTCGGATATTTAGGAGTTCAAATGGGATTTGCTTTGCAAAATGCAAATGCAAGCCGAATTTTAAGTTCTTTTGGAGCTGATGTACACGAATTGTCTTGGTTTTGGATTGTCGCTCCATTAATGGGATTGATTGTTCAACCGATCATCGGACATTATTCGGATAATACATGGTCTAAATTTGGACGTAGAAAACCTTACTTTTTAATAGGAGCCTTATTGGCTTCTTTCGGATTAATCTTAATGCCACAAGCGGGTGCATTTACAGCATTATTGCCTGCTTTATGGATGGGTGCAGGATTTTTAATGATCATGGATGCTTCATTCAACATCGCAATGGAGCCTATGCGTGCGTTTGTAGCAGATATGTTACCTTCAGATCAGCGAACTTTAGGTTATTCTATTCAAACAGTTATTATTGGTTTAGGTGCTGTAATTGGTTCTTGGTTACCTTATGTTTTGAGCAATTGGTTTGGTGTTTCGAGCACGGCTGCAGAAGGAGAAATTCCTTTTCACTTGATTTTATCATTTATCATTGGAGCAATAGCAATTATCGTAACAGTTTTAATCACCATTTTTACTACAAAAGAATACACGCCAGAACAATTAGAAGCATTTGAAAAGGCCGAAGGAAAAGAACCGATTGTAGAAGAAAAATCAAGTCTTTCTCAAATTTTTATAGATTTTGGGAATATGCCTACAACCATGAAACAATTAGGCTTGGTTCAATTTTTTACATGGTTTGCTTTATTCGGTATGTGGGTATATGCAACTCCTGCAATAGCACACCATGTATATGGTTTATCATTGAATGACACTCATTCAGAAACCTATCAAAAAGCAGGAGATTGGGTTGGAATTATTTTCGGAGTTTACAACGGGATTTCAGCAATTTTTGCATTTTTCTTACCTTCAATTGCCTTAAAATTTGGTCGCAAAACAACCCATGCCATTTCTTTAATTTGTGGAGGTTTAGGATTAATTTCCATTTATTTTATTCATGATCCAAAATTATTAATCCTTTCCATGGTTGGAGTAGGAATCGCTTGGGCAAGTATTCTATCCATGCCATATGCGATTTTAGCAGGAGCAATTCCAGCCAAAAAAATGGGCGTTTACATGGGGATTTTTAATTTCTTTATCTGCATGCCTCAAATTGTCAACGCTCTATTGGGCGGACCTATAGTGAAATATATTTATAATGATAATCCAATCTACGCCATCGTAACAAGTGGAGTTGCTTTAATCATAGCTGCACTTTTTGTAACGCGTGTAAAAGATGTGGATGAACCAATCAAAGCATAATCATTTTGAAAACTAAAGCATTTATTTTCGATTTAGATGGTGTCATCGTAGACACTGCAAAGTACCATTATTTAGCATGGAAAAATTTAGCAAATAATTTGAATATCGATTTTACACACGATCATAACGAGTTGCTAAAAGGTGTTTCTCGTGTACGTTCCTTAGAAATTATCCTTGGATTAGGAAGTGTTCATGCATCAGATGAACAAAAAAACGAATGGTTAATTCAGAAGAACGAAGAATATTTAGGTTATATCAACAAAATGGACGATTCTGAAATTTTACCTGGAGTCATGAAAGTTTTAAACTTTCTGAAAGCAAATCATCAACCCATCATTTTAGGCTCTGCTTCTAAGAATGCACGACCAATTTTAGAAAAAGTAAATATTCTAAATTATTTTGATGATATCGTTGATGGAAATGACGTTACGAATGCCAAACCAGATCCAGAAGTTTTTATCGTTGGAGCTAAAAAAGTCAATCAACCAAATGAGAATTCAATCGTGTTCGAAGATTCTGTTGCAGGAATTCAAGCAGCAAATGTTGCAGGTATGACAAGCATAGGAATTGGAGATTCTTCGGTTTTGAATGAAGCCAACCATAATTTTAACAATTTTACAGAAATCACAGAAGAATTCTTAATGGAATTGATCAATCAATAAAACACAAACAACTTACAATACAATAAAAATGAATCAAGATTATATCATCCCGAATGCATGGTCAATTATCGAAGAAGGGTTTGAAAAAGATCGCGTAAAATCGTCTGAAAGTTTATTTTCTATCGGTAATGGAGCAATGGGACAACGTGCAAATTTCGAAGAATTTTATTCAGGTGATACGTTTCAAGGAAGTTACATCGCTGGAGTTTATTATCCTGATAAAACAAAAGTGGGATGGTGGAAAAACGGTTATCCAGAATATTTTGCAAAAGTGTTAAATGCACCAGTTTGGATCGGAATTAACATCGAAATTAATGGTGAACAATTTGATTTGAATACGTGTAAAGAAATCAAAAACTTTCGTCGTGAATTGAATATGAAAGAAGGTTTATTGGATCGTTCTTTTGTAGCTACTTTACCTTCTGGATTAGAAATTGAAGTGTTTGTTCGTCGTTTTCTTTCTGCTGATTTGGATGAATTAGGTGTGATAAAATATGATATCAAACCGTTGAACGGTGATGCGAAAATTGTTTTTAAACCTTATGTAGATGCTGGTGTAAAAAATGAAGATGCCAATTGGGAAGAAACATTTTGGGAGCCAATTTCGTCAGAAATAAAAGCTGAACAAGGTTTTGTACAAGCACAAACGTTTAAAACACACTTTAATGTGGTGACTTTTATGGAAAGTAAAATTTCTATTAATGGAAGTTATCAACAAGTCAAATCAATTTCCAATGTTAAAACGAATACAAAAGTTGAATTTACATATGAAGTTGAGGTTAAAACCAATGATACAGTAACCATTGAAAAATTTGGAGGTTATGTTGTTTCAACAAATCATCTCGAAAATGAATTGATTTCTGCTGCTGAAAAGGTTTTAGAACAAGCGAATAATTTAGGTTATGAACAATTGTTAATAAACCAAAAAGAGGCTTGGGCGAAGACTTGGGAAATGGCAGATATTACGATAGATGGTGATACGAAAGCACAACAAGGAATTCGTTTCAATATTTTTCAATTAAACCAGACATACTCAGGAAAAGACGCACGTTTAAATATCGGTCCAAAAGGATTTACAGGTGAAAAATACGGTGGATCTACCTATTGGGATACAGAAGCGTATTGCTTACCGTTTTATATGGTAACTAAAGATCAAAAAGTAGCACGAAATCTGTTAATGTATCGCTACAATCAATTGGATAAAGCGATAGAAAACGGAGCGAAATTAGGTTTCAATAAAGGAGCTGCATTGTATCCAATGGTTACGATGAACGGAGAAGAATGCCATAACGAATGGGAAATTACCTTCGAAGAAATTCATCGTAATGGAGCAATTGCTTTTGCGATTTACAATTATACTCGTTTTACGGGTGATGAGTCTTATATTCCTGAAGCTGGTTTAGAGGTTTTATTAGGAATTGCACGTTTCTGGAAACAGCGTGTTAATTGGTCAAATGACAAGAAACAATATGTCATGTTAGGTGTAACAGGACCTAACGAATATGAGAATAATGTGAATAATAACTTTCACTCAAATTATTGTGCGCAATGGTGTATGAATTATTTGATTGATCAAGTTGAAAATGTTAAAACAAATTATCCACAAGATTTTGAACGAATTGTCGCTAAAACAAATCTTACAGATACTGAGTTAGCAGAAATGAAAAATATTGCAGCAAATATCTATTTTCCATTTAGCGAAGAATTAGGAGTTTACTTGCAACAAGATGGTTTCTTGGACAAAGATTTAACACCTGTTTCTGAATTATCTAACGAAGAACGACCAATCAATCAAAAATGGTCGTGGGATCGTATTTTACGTTCAGCTTATATCAAACAAGCAGACGTTTTACAATCATTCTATTATTTCGAAGATCATTTTACAAAAGAGCAATTAGAAAAACATTTTGATTTCTACGAACCATTAACGGTTCACGAATCATCATTATCGCCTTGTGTTCACTCTATTCAAGCGGCAACGTTAGGAAGAATGAATCAAGCATATACCTTCTACTTGAGAACTTCTCGTTTAGATTTAGATGATTATAACAAAGAAGTTCACGAAGGATTACACATCACATCAATGGCAGGTACTTGGATGTCGATTGTAGAAGGATTTGGTGGAATGCGTGTTAAAAACGATCAATTATATTTTGAACCACGTTTACCAGAACAATGGAAAGGGTTTTCGTTTAAAATCAATTTCCGTAATCAAATCCTAAAAGTCAATGTAAATAAAGGAGAAACTACTTTCGAATTGGAAGGAACAAAGCCATTAGAGGTTTATGTTTTCGACCAAAAAGTTATTGTTCAGCCTTCAATTTAATAAAGGGAATTCAAATACCTTGAAGGCTTTGGCTTTCGAGGTATTTTTATTTAAGGTTATAAGTTTTAAGTGATGTGTTCTACGTTTTTTTTTTTGGAAAACGTATTTAAAGCCTTGACTTTTTTGATTCGTTTTTGTGTCAAGACTTCCCCAAAGGCATATGAATTCATATAAAAGAATTTAAAATAGTCATGAATAAAAATGAATAATAAAAAATAAACAAAATGAAAAAACTATTCGTATTAACCTCTTTACTATCAAACTTTGCTTTTGCTCAAATACAAAAAGTAGAGCCCATGTTTTGGTGGAAAGGGATGAAAAATCCAGAAGTTCAAATTCTGGTTTACGGAAAAGATATCAGTAAATACAGTATTGAGTTATCGGATCAAATAAAGATCAAAGATATTCAGAAAACAGAAAATCCAAACTATGTTTTTGTAACGGTTAATACAAATGATGTAAACAAATCATCCTTTAAAATTAACATCAAAAACAAAAATAAAGTTGTTGATTCGTACACGTACGAGTTAAAAGATCGTCAGCCAAATTCTGCCAATCGTTCTTCTTTTACGTCAAAAGATGTGGTGTATTTAATCATGCCAGATCGTTTTGCAAACGGTGACGAAAGCAATGATTCGAAAAAAGTATTGACTGATAAAGCCAATCGTTCTATTCCAGATAGTCGACATGGTGGAGATTTGCGAGGAATTATTAATAATGTAGATTATATTCAAAATCTTGGGGCAACTGCAGTTTGGTTAACGCCTGTTAATGAGGATAACGAAAAACAACATTCGTATCATGGTTATGCACAGACAGATTTATATAAGATTGATGGACGTTACGGAACAAATGAAGATTATCGAGAACTTTCTCGTGAATTGAATAAACGTGGGATGTACTTAATTCAAGATTATGTAACCAATCATTGGGGAATTTCGCATTGGATGATTCAGGATTTACCATCGCAAGATTGGATTCACAAATTTCCAGGAGGAAAAGATGGTTTCCGTCGCTCAAATTATCGGACAACAACTCAGTTTGATAAAAATGCTTCGGAAATAGACAAAAAAGAAGCGTTAGACGGTTGGTTTGATTATACAATGCCAGACATGAATCAATCAAATCCTTTGGTATTAAATTATCTGACGCAAAATGCCATTTGGTGGATAGAATATGCAGAATTAGGCGGAATGCGTGTGGATACATATCCGTACAATAACAAAGAAGGAATGGCAAAATGGGTAAAAGCTATTACGACAGAATATCCTAATTTTAATATCGTAGGTGAAGCGTGGATGTATTCGCCAGCTCATATTTCGTATTGGCAAAAAGATTCGAAGATTGCTGAAATTGACAATTATAATTCACATTTGCCTTCTGTAATGGATTTTAATTTATTCTCAGAATTACCAAAAGCAATCAAAGAAGAAGAGTCTTGGGACAAAGGAATGATCAAATTGTACAATTCGTTTACAAATGACTTTTTATACCCAAATGTTAACAACATGTTTGTATTTATGGAAAATCACGATACAGAGCGTTGGAACGAAATGATGAATGGTAATATTAATGATTATAAACTGGGGTTATCATTAATTTCTACTGTTCGTGGAATCCCGCAAGTGTATTATGGTTCTGAAATTGGTATGCGTGGCGATAAAAGTAAAGGGGATGCAGATATTCGTCGCGATTTTCCTGGTGGATGGAAAGCTGATCAGAAAAATGCTTTTACAAACGAAGGAAGAACTTTGGAGCAAAAACAATTTCACGATTTTACAGCAAAAGTTTTCAATTGGAGAAAAAATAAAGAAGTGATCCATTCAGGGAAAACAAAACATTATATGCCACAGCAAAATGTTTATGTATATTTTAGATACAACGAGAAAGAATCTGTAATGGTTGTTTTGAATGCAAATCCAGAAAAACAAACCTTCAAATTAGATCGATTTACAGAATCATTAGATGGAATTACTTCAGGTAAAGAGATTATTTCAGATAAAATATTTCCAATTAAATCAAGTGAAGAAATCTCAATTGATGGTAAAACTGCAATGATTATTGAACTTAAAAAGTAATAAGTCATCCTGAACTGCCGCACTGAGCATGTCGAAGTGCAGGGTCACATAAAGGAGAGAATGAAAAACTGAAAACAGTTCAGCTCAACATGTAATTTATAGCTTTAAGCATTAGACGTAAAGCATAAAACAAACAAAAAATATAAAAACAAACACTATGAAAAACTTTAAGTTTATACTTGGTTTAGGGATCGCAATGATGAACATGGTTTATGGACAAGAATTGAAATCGCCAAATGGAAATTTTGTGATGGATTTCTCATTGTCAAAAGATGGAAAACCGACTTATCAATTAAAATATAAAGGAAAAGATGTAATCAATCCAAGTCATTTAGGATTTGAATTTAAAACGAAGCACAAAGAAATGGATTTCGCTGTCCAAGACCGAGTGGAAGACGATAAAGCAAAAGATATTGCGAACTTTTTATCAGGTTTTAAAATCATTGCTACCAAAACATTAACTTTCGACGAAACATGGCAACCAGTTTGGGGAGAAGTCGATAAAATCAGAAATAATTTTAACGAATTAGCGGTGACGGTTTCTCAGTCAAATACAGATCGTCAAATGATTATTCGTTTTCGCTTATTCAACGAAGGTTTAGGTTTCCGATACGAGTTTCCAGAACAAAAGAATTTGAAATATTTTGTCATCAAAGAAGAGCGTTCTCAATTCGCAATGGCAGGAGATCATACCGCTTTCTGGATTCCTGGAGATTACGATACACAAGAATACGATTATACAGAATCTAAATTAACAGAAATTAGAGGTTTATTTGATAAAGCATACATCGGAAATGCATCTCAACAAGCGTTCTCAAAAACAGGTGTACAAACAGCTCTGATGATGAAAGCAACAAATGGGCTTTACATCAACTTACACGAAGCGGCGTTGATTAATTATCCTGCAATGAGTTTAAATTTAGATGATAAAACATTAACATTTGAATCGTGGTTAACACCAGATGCTTTAGGTGATAAAGGGTATTTACAAGCACCTTTCAATACGCCTTGGCGTACAATTATTGCAAGTGACGATGCAAGAGAAGTAGCATTTAAAGGGCCACAATTAATTTATAATTTAAATGAACCTTCTAAAATCAAAGATACTTCTTGGATCAAACCAGTAAAATATATCGGTGTTTGGTGGGAAATGATTACAGGAAAAAGTTCTTGGGCTTATACAGATGAATTTCCAACTATACAATTAGGTGTAACAGATTATAAAAATGCGAAACCAAATGGAAAACATGCTGCGAATAACAAACATGTAAAAGAATATATTGATTTTGCTGCAGAGCACGGTTTTGATGCTGTTTTAGTAGAAGGTTGGAACGAAGGTTGGGAAGATTGGTTTGGAAATCATAAAGATTACGTATTCGATTTTTTAACACCTTATCCAGATTTTGATGTAAAAATGTTAAATGCTTATGCAAAATCAAAAGGTGTAAAAATTATGATGCACCACGAAACATCAGGGGCAATTCGAAACTACGAAAGACATTTGGACAAAGCCTATCAATTTATGAATAAGAATGGTTATACATCTGTAAAAAGTGGATATGTAGGAGATATCGTTCCTCGTGGAGATTATCATTACAGTCAAAATACCATCAATCATTATCAATATGCGATAGAAAAAGCGGCTGATTATAAAATTATGGTGAATGCACACGAGGCGGTTCGTCCTACTGGACTTGCACGTACATGGCCAAACTTAATCGGTAATGAATCTGCGCGTGGAACAGAATATCAAGCATTCGGAGGATCTAAACCAAATCACGTCACAATTTTACCATTTACACGTCTTTTAGGTGGACCAATGGATTATACACCAGGTATTTTCGAAATGGATGTGAAGAAATTAAATCCAAACAACCATTCGCATGTAAATTCTACAATCGCAAATCAACTGGCTTTGTACGTGACAATGTATTCGCCTTTGCAAATGGCAGCTGATATTATCGAGCATTACAAACAATTTTCTGATGCATTTCAATTCATTAAAGATGTGCCTGTAGATTGGCAAGATTCTAACTATTTGGAAGCTGAACCAGGAAAATATTTAACAATTGCACGTAAAGATAAAAACTCAAACAACTGGTTTATTGGAAATGTGAATGGCGAAACGCCTCGATCAACGAAACTCAAATTAGATTTCTTAGAGAAAGGGAAAAAATACGAAGCAACAATTTATGCTGATGCAAAAGATGCGCATTACAAAACAAATCCTCAAGCCTATAAAATCGAAACAAAAAAGGTTGACGTAAAATCAGTTTTAGATTTAACATCTCAAGCTGGTGGAGGTTTTGCAATTAGTATTAAAGAGATTAAATAAATTTTAGACTTAAAAAGTTTTAAATTCTAATTTCACGTCATTTCGAGTGAATTTTCGAAATGATAATGGAGAAAATTTATATCGAGAAGTAAGATGTGAAAATTCGCCTAATTTCTCGATACGATTCTTATCAGAATCACTTGAAATGACGAATAGAAAGTAATCTTAAACTTGTTTCAAGATTATATAAAGAATGATGAGATGTTGAAATATGTTTAACATGACAAAACGGAAATTGTCATTCTGAGCTTGTTTAAGACTCATCTATAATGTTTAAAATCAGAATCAATGATTAAAAAAATAGTAAAACTTAGTTTATTTGCAGGTTTGTTTTTTACATCTTGTACAACCTCAAAAGTTGCAACTAATAAAGAAGTTAAATCATCACAAGAAAATGAATCAAGCCAAAAACAACCATTTGTTTGGAATGCAGCAAATGTTTATTTTTTATTGACAGATCGTTTCGAAAATGGAGATAAAACAAATGATGTAAACTACGGAAGGACAACCGAAACAGCAAAATTAAGAGGTTTCGAAGGCGGAGATTTTCGTGGAGTAATTAATAAAATTGAAGCTAATTATTTTACTGATTTAGGTGTAAACGCCATCTGGATGACGCCAATCGTGGAGCAAATTCATGGTTTTGTAGACGAAGGTCAAGGGAAAACGTATGGATTTCATGGTTATTGGACAAAAGATTGGACTTCAATTGATAAAAATTGGGGAACTGAAAAAGAGTTACAAGAATTAGTTGATAAAGCACATTCGAAAGGAATTCGTATTATGTTGGATGCGGTGATTAATCACACTGGTCCAGCGACAACTTCGGATGGTGTTTTTCCTTCGGATTGGGTTCGTGTTTCTCCTCAATGCACGTACGATTCCTATAAATCGACGATAGAATGTACGTTGGTGAAAAACTTACCAGATATTTTAACGGAATCCGAAAATGATGTTTTACTACCACCACAATTGTTAGCAAAATGGTCGAAAGAAGGTCGATTGGAGAAAGAAGTAGCAGAATTGAATGCTTTTTTTACAACATATAATTTACCAAAAGCACCGAAATATTATATCATGAAATGGCTTTCTGATTACATTAGAAAGTACGGAATTGATGGCTATCGTGTCGATACAGTAAAACATACAGAAGAAGATGTATGGAAGAAATTCAATGAGATTTGTCAAGATGCTTTTGAAGAATATAAAGCTGCAAATCCAACCAAAATATTAGATCAAAACAAGTTTTTCTTGTTAGGAGAAGTTTATAATTATTCGATTAATGATGCACAACAATTTCATTTTCCTGATCAAACAGTTAACTATTTCGAGAATGGATTTGATGCATTAATCAATTTCGATTTGCGCTCAACTCAAAAAGAATCCAATCAAACTGTTTTTGATCGATACAATGATATTCTTCAAAACAAAATGGAAGGGAAATCTGTAATGAGTTACATTACTTCCCATGACGATGGTTCGCCTTTCGATAAAAATCGTCAAAATCCTTGGGATGCAGGTACTCGATTGTTGTTGACACCTGGTATTTCGCAGATTTATTATGGTGACGAAACAGCTCGTCCATTAGAAGTTGTGGGCGTTGAAGGAGATGCTAATCTTCGTTCGAATATGAATTGGGAAAGTATCAAACCAAATTCAGAAACGGAATCATTATTGAAACATTACCAGAAATTAGGACAATTTAGACGAAATCATCCCGCAGTTGGGGCAGGAAATCAAACTGATTTACAAAATTCGCCGTATATTTTTACACGAAAATACAAGACAGATGATGTCGTTATTGGACTGGAAATGCCTATTGGTAAAAAGTCAATTAATGTGAGTTCGGTTTGGAAAGATGGAACTAAAGTTCGCGATGCAGATTCAGGTGTTTCAGGCAAAGTTGTAAACGGAAATTTTGAAATGAATACCACTTTTGATATAGTATTATTAGAGAAAGTGAATTACTTTTTTACAAGAAATAGAAGATAAAAATGATAAAAAAAATAGCTGGTTTAATGTTGATAACGACTTTGTTTATGATAAGTTGCGAAAGCAAAAAAGAAACAAAGTCAGAGGATGTAAAATCTGAAATGAAAGAACAAGCCTTTGTTCCTTTTACAGCTGAGATGGCAGAAACGTCCGTTATTTATGAAGTGAATGTTCGTCAGTTTTCGCCAGAAGGAACTTTTGAAGCGGTAACAAAAGAAATTTCTAACATCAAAAAATTGGGAGTCAAAATCCTTTGGATTATGCCGATTCATCCGATTGGAGAAGAGAATAGAAAAGAAGGTTTAGGTTCATATTATTCGATCAAAGATTATAGAGGAATTAATCCAGAATTTGGGAATGCCGAAGATTTCAAGAAATTGGTTGATGAAGCGCACAAAAATGGCATGTATGTTATTTTAGATTGGGTCGCGAATCACACAGCTTGGGATCATCCTTGGGTAAAACAACACCCCGATTGGTACGAACAAGATAAGAATGGAAAAATGCATTCTCCTTATGATTGGACAGATGTTGTAGCATTAAATTTCGAAAACAAAGAAATGCGCAAACAGATGATTGCTGATATGAAATATTGGTTAGATGATTTCAAAATCGATGGTTTCCGTTGCGATATGGCACATGAAGTGCCAACTGATTTTTGGGAAGAAGCGAAACCGCAATTGGCAAATGGTCGTGAGATATTTATGTTAGGTGAAACAGAAAGTCCAGATCTTTTAGTAAACGCTTTTGACGCGGCTTATGGATGGGAAATTCATCATATTATGAATGATATCGCCAAAGGTAAAAAGAATGTTTCTGCGATTGATGCATACATGGATTCGATTCCAAAAAAATGGCAAGCAGATGATTATAAATTATTATTCACATCAAACCACGACGAAAATTCTTGGGCAGGAACAGAGTATGAAAGAATGGGTGATGCAGTTGAAACTTTTGCCGCTTTAACGTACACATTGCCTGGAATCCCAATGATTTATAATGGACAAGAAGAAGATTTCAGTCGTCGACTAAAATTCTTTGTAAAAGATTCGATTGATCGTAATCCGAATGCAAAAATGAGAGGTGTTTACGAAAAGTTAGGAGAATTAAAAGTAACAAATGAAGCCTTTAATGGAGCGAAAAAAGCAGCTTCTTACGAACGACTTAAAACTTCGGATGATAAATCTATTTTAGCTTTCAAACGAAAGAAAAATACAACAGAAGCTTATTTTGTGGCAAATTTAACAAAGTCGGAAAAAGAAGTTACAGTTCCAATTAGCGGAATTTATAAAAACTTTATGAACAATGAAGATGTACCATTTGATGCGACAACTAAACTGAAATTAAAACCGTGGGAATATCTTATTCTCGTTCAGAAAAAATAAACTCTTAAATGCTGGTTAAATTTTAATCAGCATTTTTTTATGGTATAATGCTTGTTGATAAACGTTTAAAATCAAAATTATGAAAAAAATAGTTTTATCATTACTCGCTATTTTTAGTTTAGTTTTAACTGCATGCGAATCAAAAAAATCTACTGAAAATGATATTATTTCGAGTAAATCGGAAGCGCCTGAGCAACCTATCGTTATGGAAAGCGATATAGTGAATGGATCAGATTCATCGAATTCATCGAACTCTTATGTCGTTTTACAAGATGATGGTCAACAAAAAACGGTAAATATTGATTCAAATGAAATGGTCGTTTCAGCGAATAATTTACCTGTAAATGTGCAGAATTTTATTGCACAAAATTTCGGAAATCTCAAATTGTTGAATGCTATAAAAGAAGTTGAACGCAACATCACAACATATAATATTCAATTAAAAGATGGAACAAAATTAGAATTTTCAGATAATGGACAATGGATAGAAGTGAAGAATGGGTTAGGAAAAGCAATTCCAACCAATTTTTTTCCTGAAAAAATAAAAAGTTATCTTGAAAAAAATAATCTAAAAAGTCCTATTAAAAAGATTGAACGAGATAAAAAAGATGGTTCTTACGAAGTAGAATTTTTACAATCAAAACAAACATTGAAATTCAATTCGCACGGAAATTTCATCAAAATTGATTAATCCTATAAAACCTTGTCTACGGATGAGGTTTTTTTATTTTAAGTAATTTAAAATCACGCTATTTTTCTTACCAATATTTCGTAATTATCAATATATTTATAAGAGAAAAAATCAACCAAAATGGATAAAAAATATTTGAGATCGTTAATCTTTAGACATCTTGATGGTTTGGTAACTGCACCGATATTGAATGTTTTAGCGAGCAAAGGTGTGTTGCATTATATTGTCGAACATAAAACGATGTTATTGGATCAGCTAACAAAAGAATTTCAAGCAAACGAAGGATATTTAAATGTTGCTTTGCGTGTGTTGGCTTCTCAAAATATGTTAGAGTATACGGTAAATAATGAACAAAAAATTGTCGAAATTCAAACCAATAAATATTCAGACAGAGCATTTACAAATTTTGATATTTACCATGATTTAGGTGTTTTTTTAGCTGAAGATGAAGTGATTCATCAACATGATTTTTCGGAAGAATTTTGTAAAAAATGGATCAAGTTATTTGATAAGTACAAAACATATTTACTGACAAGTGATAACGAAGAGTTTCTTGAAAAACCATTGCATTATCAAATTACAAAACATATCGAAGGAGCTTTGGTTGGACCTATCATTGTTCGAATGGGAATGAGCGGTTTGTTTCATAAATATTTTATGGAAGCTTCTTTCAATCCAGATGAATTTCATAAAAATCCACAAACATTTGAAAAAATATTGGAGCGACTTGCCGAATTAGGTTGGTTTTCAAAACACGAGAAGAATTATAAATTTACTGAAACAGGCTTGTTTTTTGCACGTAGAGCAACATCTTACGGTGTTACTGTATCGTATTTGCCAATGTTTGCAAAATTGAACGATTTACTATTTGGTTCGCCAACGAAATTGAGAGAGATTACAGAAGGCGAAGATGAGCAACATGTTAATCGCGAAATGAATGTTTGGGGTAGTGGAGGTGCACATTCTACTTATTTTAAAGTGATAGATGAGTTTATTGCCGAGATTTTTAATCGTCCTATCGAAGAACAACCAAAAGGTATTTTGGATATGGGATGTGGAAATGGTGCATTATTACAGCATTTGTATGATGTGATAGAGCGACAAACATTGCGAGGAAAACATTTGGATGAATACCCCTTATTTTTAGTTGGTGCAGATTACAATCAAGCAGCATTGAAAGTAACGCGCGCTAATTTAATTAAAAATGATATTTGGGCAAAAGTGATTTGGGGCGATATCGGTGATCCAGATCGATTGGCGACTGATTTAAAAGAGGATTATTCTATTGAGTTGAGTGATTTGTTGAACATTAGAACATTTTTAGATCATAATAGAATTTGGGAAGATGTAAAAGAAGTTAAAATAGATAGAATCAGTACGTCCACTGGTGCATTTGCTTTTAGAGGTAAACGTTTGTCGAATAACGATGTGGAACAGAATTTATTGAATCATCTCAAAAAATGGGCGCCTTATGTTGATAAGTTTGGATTATTGTTAATCGAGTTGCATACAATCGCTCCAGATTTAACAGCAAGAAATTTAGGAAATACACCTGCAACAGCTTATGATGCAACGCATGGTTTTTCGGATCAATATATTGTCGAGGTTGATGTTTTTCATCGCATTTGTCAAGAAACTGGATTAATGCCTGATAAAACATTGTTTAAAAAATACCCAAATAACGAATTGGCAACTGTTAGTATCAATTTACTTAAACGATAGTTTTGAATGAATAGCATAAAAAAGCTCAGCATTTGCTGAGCTTTTCTGGTTAGCTTTGTGTCAATGAATTAGTTCAGGGTTATTTTTGCTTGACTAATTTTAAATCCATTTTCGTAAACATTGAAAGTATAAACTCCTTTTTGGAATTCTTCATTTTCCCAATCAAATGTAATATTTTTTACTTGCCCATTTGTGTAATTGAAACTAATTGCATCAGAGAAATCAACTGTATCCCCAGATCTTAACTCAATTTGTCCACCTTGTGCATTTCCGTATCTACCTAACGTTCCATCAGGATTATAGATGGCAACATATAATTTTTTGTCTCCAGATTCTGTTCTCGAATTGCGATCTACATCAAAAGAAACACGAATTTTATCAATACGTTTTGCACGTGTTTTTTCAACTTCTTTTCCACTACTTCTTACTCGGATACCTTTAATTTGTTGATTTGAAACAGATAAAGTCGAACTTAATTCATTAATTTTTCCTTTCGAAATAGCGTTATCTTTTTGGCGAACGTTTTTCTCTGTTTGGTAGTTATACGTTAATTCTTTGTTGTTTTCTCTTAAATTATTATTATCTGTTGTTAATGCAGAATTTTTATTGTTTAAATCTTCAACATTACGTACAAGAATTGCATTTTCTTTTTGTAAACGAGCAACTTCTGACTTATAATTTTTTACACTACCTTCTAAATCGTTAATCATCTTACGTGCACGATTCATTTCTTCTGCTGTAGGATTGTCTTTTTCTAAGATTTCTTGAATATCTTGATTCTTTAATTGAATCATATTTTCTTTATCGCCTAACAAATTGTTACGATCCTCTATACGCGCTTTGTATTGCGTGTAATCGTTTAAGATAGAATCATATTGTCTACGAATTTGATCTTTTTGATTGGTTTCATTTTTAAGGATTTGAGAGTTTAAAGAGTCATTTTTTTCAAGGTTTCCTATTTGATTTGCTTGATAAATATTATATCCAACACTACCAGCTAATAAGATTCCCGCTAAAGCTAAAGGAATTACTAAACCATTTTTTCCTTTGTTTGTGGGTTGATTGTTATCTTCTAATCCTTGCATACGAATTATTATTAAAGGTTAATTGTTTTTTTATTGTTTGTAGTGATAAGAAATTATAATGCCAAAAATTGTAAATGTTATGAAATGAAGCATTTTTTAACAATTTTTTTCTCTTTTTAGACCGGAAATGAATAATTGCACAGATTTTTATTCTAAACAAATCATAAAAAAAGCTTCAGATTCATCTGAAGCTTTTTTTGAAATGAGTATGATTAAAGTTATTTTTTATCAAAAGTTCCTGTGTAAACAGAAGTCAATTTGTCTAATGAAATGTATTTTTTGAAAACTTCATTTACTTGACTTACATTCAGAGCATCAACTTTTTTCTCTAAATTATCGAAATCATCAAAACTAATTCCGTTCAATAAATAACCATTCGATAAACTTAATAAAGTACCATCCATTCCCAAAGATGTGTTACGTCCATTTTTCCAACTTACGATATTTGTTTTTAATTCTTCAGCTGTGAAACCATCTTTCAATGCTTTTGCAACTTCCTCTTTCAATGCTATTTCAACAGCTTCACGTTTAGTAGGATTCAAAAATGCGTAATATCCCCAAGAAGCAACATCGTTTTTAGGATCGTTTGGAATAGAAACATACGAACCTGCACCGTAGCTGATACCTTCTTTTTCTCTCAATCGCATAGGAATACGAGCAGATAAAAATCCACCGCTACCAATCATTTCGTTTGCCATAACCATTGCTGCATAATCTGCACTTTCACGATTCATTTTGAAGTTAATTGATCCAACTGCAGCTGCATTTTCTTTGTCAGCAATGTTGTATAATTTGTCTTCTTTTTTAGTTGCTGTAAACATTGGATATGCTTTTTCGTATTTCGATTTACTATTCCATTTGCCAAATGTATCACTCAGTATTTTTTCAACTTTAGCTTTATCATTAGTTCCAACGACAGAAACAACTCCGTTTTGCGCACCTAAAATGTTTTTATAAAAATCAACTAAATCAGTTTGTTTTATAGTTTTAATTTCTTCTTTTAATTCACTAAAAGAAGCAGTATAAAAAATAGATGATTTTGGATAATTAGAAGTTAAACGATTAATCTCATTGAAAGCTAAAGCTTGTGGATCGTTAGTGTTAGCGTCTAAATAAGTGGTGTATTCATTTACAGTTTTTGTTAATTCGGCTTGAGGGAAAGTTGGTTCTGTAATAATTTGACGAACGATATCCATTGTTTTGTCTAATGAATTTTTGTACGTATTAATTGTTACGGATAACGTTTGTCCACTAAATCTAAATCCGACAGAAGATTTCAACTCATCTAATTGATCTTTGATTTGTTCTTTTGTTAAATTCTTCGTTCCAGACATTAACAATTCAGCCGTTAATTGACCAATAATTCCTTTATTCGCTAAATCTTTTTCATTCGAAACAGGTAAATTGAATGATAAAATAACTTTTTCACCTTTGATTTCTTTATCGATGATTCCGTATTTTAATCCATTGTTCAATTTCCCTTCTGCATAATGCGCTTTAAGATTTTTGATCGAAGCTTCGAAAGGTTTTGCTTCCTTCTCTGCAGCACGACCTTTATAATTTGAAACTAATTCTGTAATTTGTTTATTCGTTAATTCATTCGGTTTTACACGAATTTCATCTTTTGTAGGAATAAATGTTCCAACCGTTCTATTGTTCGCTCTAAAATATTTTTCAGCAACACGTTTGATATCTTCTTTTGTTACGTTTTCGATATTATCGCGGTACAAGAATCCTAAGCGATAATCACCAGCACCAACAATTTCGGTTAAAGCAATTGCAAAATTAATGGTGTTATTTTTTCTATTTTCGATGTTCTTGATAATATTCGCTTTTGCACGTTGTACATCTTGATCAGTATAATTAATTGTGGCAACTTTATCTAATTCTGCACGAATATCATTTTTCGTTTGTTCAATATTTTTCTCTTTCGGAATTTCTGTTCCAATATAAAAGAAACTCGCATCACGAACTTCTGGACTAAATGCCCAAATAGAAGCAATTTTGTGTGTGTCTACTAAAGCTTTATATAAATACCCAGATGGATCTGAAGTCAGAATATTGTTCAACACATCAATCGCTGCATAATCTTTGTCGCTGTAAGCTGCAACGTGATACATCACGCCAACAGATTGAGAATCACCTGCGCGTTTTACTTCTACAAATTTTTCACCGTCTTGTGCTGGTTCAACGGTTAAGACTTCGTCTAAAACACGAGTTGGTTTTGGAATTGGAGCAAAATATTGATTGACATAATCCATTGTTTTTTTCTCGTCAAACTTTCCTGCAATAATTAATGTAGCATTATCAGGTTGATAGTATTTTTCGTAGAATTTCCGTAATTGAGGTGTTTTAACACGTTCGATATCTTCTTTGGAACCAATCGTCGACTTTCCGTAATTGTGCCATAAATATCCAGCAGAAATCACACGTTCCATCAGTACACTTGAAGGATTATTTTCTCCAATTTCAAATTCATTGCGAACAACCGAAAACTCTTTATCTAAATCTTCTTGTTTGATGGTTGCATTAATCATTCGATCAGCTTCCATTTCGATACTCCAACGTAAATTTTCATCACTTGAAGGAAAGATTTCATAATAATTTGTACGATCATACCATGTTGTTCCATTTGCTATTCCACCTTTATCAGATAACATTTTTTTGATATCACCAAGGTTTTTTGTCGATTTAAACAACATATGTTCTAACAAATGCGCCATTCCTTTTTCTCCGTAACCTTCATGTTTAGAACCTACATTGTAAACAATGTTTACGACAACATTACTTTGAGATTGATCAGGAAGTAATAAAACTTGCAAACCATTAGATAGTTTGTACTCTTTTATTCCTTCTACTTGAGTAACAAAAGTTGCTCCTCCAGCTTTAGTTTGAGCCATTACATACGATGAATTTGCAAAAGCAAAAACCAAACATAAACTCAATAAAGTTTTTTTCATGTATTTATTTTTAGTGTTATTAATAGGATGATATAAAATTATAATCTATTCGTTAGACGTAAATTGTATGGTGTAAGTTACAAATCTTTTGTTAAATTTGTGATGCAACAAACAAAAGAAATGGAAACAAAAGAGGTAAATAAAATTACTTTCGAAGAGTTTAAAAGTCAAATCATTAGTGATTATAGAACGGCTTTTATGTCTCGTGAAGTAAGTCTTTTAGGAAGAAGAGAAGTACTTACAGGGAAAGCAAAATTTGGAATTTTTGGTGATGGAAAAGAGTTACCACAAATTGCAATGGCAAAGGTATTCAAAGATGGAGATTTCCGTTCGGGGTATTACCGCGATCAGACATTTATGTTCGCTATTGGTCAACTAACAGTTGAACAATTTTTCGCACAATTATACGCTTTAACTGATTTAGAAAAAGAACCTTCATCTGGAGGTCGTCAAATGACTTCTCACTTCGGAACAAGATCTTTAAACGAAGATGGTTCTTGGAAAAAACTAACAGCGCAAAAAAATTCGAGTGCAGATATTTCTCCTACAGCGGGACAAATGCCACGTTTATTAGGATTAGCACAAGCATCAAAATATTTTAGAAATGTACCACAAGCCGATGAAGAGCAACAATTTTCTGTAAGTGGAAATGAAATTGCATTCGGTACAATTGGTGATGCAAGTACATCTGAAGGACATTTTTGGGAAACGATAAATGCGGGTGGAGTTCTTCAAGTGCCAATGGTGGTTTCTATTTGGGACGATGGCTATGGAATTTCCGTTCCAGCTAAATTTCAACGTACAAAATCGAATCTTTCTGAACTATTATCAGGTTTTGGAAGAACAGAAAACGAAAGAGGTTACGAAATTATTACTGTAAAAGCTTGGGATTATCCAGCGTTGATCGAAGCATATACTCGTGCAGAAAGATTTGCGCGTGAGCATCATATTCCTTGTATTGTACACGTGCAAGAATGTACACAGCCGCAAGGTCACTCTACGTCTGGTTCACACGAACGTTACAAATCAGAAGAGCGTTTAGCTTGGGAAAAAGAATACGATGGAATAGCAAAATTCCGCGAATATATTTTAGCATTTGCAGATCATTCGGATGCAATTATTACAGCAGAAGAGTTGGATAAATTAGAAGCAGAAGTAAAAGCAGAAGTAAAAAAATCTCAAAAACAATGTTGGGATGATTATTTGAATCCAATTTTAGAGTTGAAAAATCAAGCATTAGATTTATTAATGAAAGTTGGTTCAGAAAGTGTAAATTCAGCATTTATCAATATTGAAATTAATAATTTAAAATCGAAGAAAAGCCCATTTAAACGTGATGTTTATGGTGCAGTTCGTAAAATAATTCGTTTAACTCGTTCTGAAAATTTAGCTTCAAAGGCTGAATTAATTTCTTGGTTAGAAGTTAAATTGGCAAAAGAGGAAGAAATTTATTCGACAAAATTAGTTTCAGGAACAGCTACAAATGTACCTCAAGTTAAACCTGAGTTTGGAGAAAATCCAGTATTAGAAGATGGTCGTGTAATAGTTCGTGATAACTTTGATAAACTTTTCGAAAAGTATCCAAAAGCATTAGTTTTCGGAGAAGATGCTGGAAATATTGGTGATGTAAACCAAGGTTTAGAAGGTCTTCAAGCGAAATATGGAATCGATCGTATTTCAGATACAGGAATTCGTGAAGCAACAATTCTTGGTCAAGGAATTGGATTAGCAATGCGTGGTTTACGCCCAATTGCAGAAATTCAATACTTAGATTATATTCTTTATTGTTTACAAGGAATTTCAGATGATTTAGCAACTGTACTTTATCGTACAAATGGTGGTCAGAAAGCGCCAGTTATTATCAGAACGCGTGGACACCGATTAGAAGGTGTTTGGCATTCTGGTTCTCCGATGGGAGGAATATTGAATTTGGTTCGTGGTGTGAATGTTTTAGTTCCTCGCGATCTAACTAAAGCGGCAGGTTTTTACAATACATTAATGCAAGCAGATGAACCAGCAATTGTGGTTGAAAGTCTGAACGGTTACCGTCTGAAAGAACCTGCACCAACAAATATTGGAGAATTTACAACGCCAATTGGTGAAGTTGAAATCACAAAAGAAGGACAAGATGTAACGTTGTTAACTTATGGTTCTACTTGGAGAATTGTAATGGAGGCAGCAAAAGAATTAGAACAATTAGGAATTTCGGTTGAGGTAATTGATGCACAATCATTATTACCATTCGATATTAATGCAGATGTTGCAAAAAGTTTATCAAAAACCAATCGTTTAGTAATTGTTGACGAAGATGTTCCTGGTGGAGCAAGTGCATTTTTGTTACAAGAAATTGTCGAAAAACAAGGTGGATATTTTACATTAGATAGCGCGCCATTGACGATTACAGCGAAAGCTCACCGTCCTGCTTATGCGACAGATGGAGATTATTTTTCAAAACCTTCTGTAGATGATATTACTGAAAAGGTTTATGAATTGATGCGCGAAGCAAAACCAAATGAGTTTCCTGCTTTGTACTAAAAAATAAATTTTAAAGTTATATAAGCGTGTGTCTTTGTAAAAAGACACACGCTTTTTTGTATTTTTATCAATCAAAATAGTAATGAAAATGAAATTCTATTCGATTATCCTGTGTTTATTAACGACAATTGTTTTAGGACAATATCAAGAAGTTAATCCACCAAAAAATATTAAAACTATTCAAGTTTTTAATCCACAAACAAACGACAATACACCAATTATCAAGTTAGGTTCAGAGGAAAGTTTATTTTTTCTTTTTGATGATATTAATGCAGGATATAGACGTTACCAATATTCTATCGAGCATCGAAATGCAGATTGGACAGAATCAAATATTTTTCAATCCGAATTTCTAAATGGTGTAAACGCAGATTATGCACGTACATATAAAAACTCGTTCAATACTTATCAAAAATACACCAATTATCAAATTCAATTTCCGAACGAACAAATGAATATTAAATTACCAGGAAATTACATTTTGAAAGTGTATTTGGATACGGATGACAACCCTATTTTTACGAAAAGATTTGCCGTTTATCAACCAATTACAGATGTTGGCGTGATGGTTTCTCGTTTTAATAATCCAACTGTTAAAGAATTGAATCAGCGCTTACAAATTCAGGTTTCAAGTGGAACTCAAAATTTGACGGAAGTTCCAGATGGAGCAAAGTTATTTTTGATGAAAAATAACAATTGGAACGAAGGTTATTTTGTTAATCGACCATCATTTTCTCGTCCAAATCAATTAACATACAACGATACCAATACACTTTTTGAAGGAGGAGCTGAATACAATTGGTTTGATAATAAAAATTTGGAGGTTCCGAGTATGACAACCGAAAAAACATTCAGAAAAGATAGTGTTTACCATACTGTTTTACGCGTAGATTTTCCGAAATACAATTTACCATATGATGATTACCCAGATATTGATGGTAATTTTTATATCCGAAATAACCGTTATGGAAATGAATATGCAGCGAATTCTGAAGCGGATTATTCGTGGGTTTATTTTGCGTTAGATGCGTTCGAAGATCAAAACGGATTGTATGAACCTTACGTCGTGGGAGCTTTTAATAATTGGAATATTGATGAAAATTCGAGATTAGAGAAAGATGATTCAGGACTTTGGGTAACCGAATTATTTTTGAAACAAGGCTATTACAATTACCAATACGTTGTAAAAAACACCAAAACAGGAAAAATAGATCCAAGTTATGTGAGTGGAAGTTTTTGGCAAACCGAAAACCAATACCAAGCTTTATTTTACTATAGACCTTGGGGACAACGTTACGATATTTTGATGGGGTACGGATCAGGAAATTCGAGGAGATAAATAATTTCAAATGAATTTTTCTAAATTTTAGATTTAAAAATTTCACTATAATTAACGATAGAATTCACTATAATTCTATTTAAATTTGGACATGAACTTTATATTCAGATTTTTATCACTCACTATATTGTTTTTTTTGGTTGGATGTACTTCCGAAACCAAAAAATCTCCCGTAGATTTTTATTATTGGCGAAGTAATTTTTCGATCAATGAAATGGAGAAAAATACAGTCGATTACCTAAAGGTAGAGAATGTTTACATTCGTTTTTTTGATGTAGATAAAAAAGCAAATAAAATTTCACCAATTGGGATTATTCAGAATTTTGATGCAACAAAACTTAACGTTAATTATATTCCGACCATTTTTATTACCAATCAAACTTTTCTAAATACATCCAAAGATAAAGTAAAAAATTTGGCTAAAGATGTGTTTAATTTTTTGAACGAAACAGCTGAAAGAGGAAGCTTAAAAAGCTTTGATGAAATTCAAATTGATTGCGATTGGACAAAATCGACACGAGAAAATTATTTTACATTTTTGTCTGAATTGAAACATATTTCGGGCAAACAAATTTCTGCCACTTTACGCTTGCATCAAGTGAAATTTAAAGAGCAAGAAGGTGTTCCACCATTGGATAAAATGGTTTTGATGTGTTATGCTACCGAAAATCCGACCGATCAAACTGAAAACAATTCAATTTTAGATTTGAAAATAGCCAAAGATTATTTACAAAATTTAGAAGATTATCCAATCAAATTAGACGTGGCTTTGCCAATTTATTCATGGGCGATTTTAACAAATCATCTTGGAAAAATAAAGTTAATCAATTCTTTTTCGGAGCAAGATTTGATAGGGAAACCTGTGAAAAAAGTTCGTGAAGGTTTTTACGAAGTTGAAGATGATTTCTTCGTTCGAAATTTTTATGTGAGCAAAGGTTTTACCATTAAAGTAGAAACAATATCACCTCAATTATTAGTTGAAACAAAGTCGTTTATCGATACAAAATTAAAAGACAATTACCGTTTGATCTATTATCATTTAGATTCAAAATTTTTAAATACAATTCCTAAAGATCTATGAAAAAAATAGTACTATCATTAAGTTTAATCTTTGGACTAACTCAAGCATTTGCTTGCGCTGATGGAGGAGGAGAAGATTACTATTATTACAATCTTTTTTCTCAAACATTAAGTGAAGCGCCACAATATCAACCTTTTTTGATGACATTGGATAATCCATATTATTCGATTGATGAAAATCAAAAAAATGAGAATATTTTAGATTGGCAAAAAACATTAGGAATCACATATCAACAAGCTTACGAATTGGTTTTTAAAGCATCAAAACAAGAAGTTGATTCGATGATTAAAACTGGAAAATCAACCAATTCAACAACCAATTTTGCGACAACAGATTGGATAAAAAAGAATAAACAACAATTGCTTTATTTATCATATGCCAAATATTTAGAGCCTTATATGGCATTTTATTACATTGATAATGGTGAGTGGTCGTATGTCGATCGTCCAGAAAAAAATGTTAATAATCTAAATTATAAAAAAGTTCTTGAGGTTCTAAAGAAGAGTTGGAATGCGGAAACAGATAAAGAATTGAAAATGCGTTATGGTTATCAACTGGTTCGTTTTGCACATTATTTCCATGAATACAGAGATGCTATTAACTATTTTAACATGTATGTAGCTTCTCAGGGACTAAAAAATTCGATGTATTATTATGCGTTAGATCAAAAAGGTGGTGCCGAACGTGCACTCGGAAATTATGTACAAGCGAATTATGATTTTTTCGAAGTTTTTTCACATTCTAATGACCGTAAATTAAGTGCTTATCAGTCGATGAACGTGACACAAGATTTAAATTATGAGAAGCTTTTGGCAAATGCAAAAACTACACAAGAGAAAAATGATTTGTATCTATTGATTGGTTACAATGACTTTTCTAATCCGTTAGCACCCGCGAAAAAAATTATTGCAAATGATGTGAATGCGCCACAAGCTCGAATTTTATTTGCGCGTTCTATCAATTTAATCGAGCGTCAATATTTGCAACAAAATCCTGAAGATTATTATTGGGGTTCGACACAAGAACGAAAAAAATACGCGGATTTGTATTTGCCTGTAAAATTGAATAACGAATATTATGGAAGTTCGGTTGATAATTCGAAAGAAGAAATTCAAATTAATGAGTTGATTGCCTTAGCAAAATTACAAGCTACAAAAGCCGATAACAAAGAATTTTGGAATTTATCGGTTGCTTATTTGAATTTATTGAATAAAAATTTTACCGAAACGAAGACGTATTTAGCAAAAGTAAATTCGACCTCGAAAGAATTTCAACAACAAAAAAATGTAATTCAAGTTTTATTAGAAATTTTCGAACAAAAGAAAATTACGGATAGTTTTGAGAATCAATTGATGCAAAAATATGCGTCAATCCTTCATTACGAATACCCAAAATTACCAGAAAATGAATACGAATATCCTATTAGTGAGAATCAAAAAATGAATCTAAAAAATGTCATTTTAGACGTTTTGGCAAATCGATATTTTTTACAAGGCGATAAAGGAAAAGCGTTTTTGATTCATAACGAAATTACACAATTAGGTTCAAATCCGAATTGGGCGATTATCAACGATTTGGATAAATTGGATAAGAAAACGAATAAAACAGCTTTCGAAAAATATTTAATCAATACAAAAGTAAAATCGAGTTCATGGGATTGGAGAACCGAAAAATCAACGGATATTCAATATAAATTAGCTGATTATTTAGCTGATTTCAAAGGGACTATTTATTTGGGCGAAATGAAATTTGATTTAGCAAAGAAGGAATTCGAAAAAATAGATCCAACATTTCATACTTCCGAAAGTTCATATTTTGTGTATGATTACAATTATTCGACAGAAAAAGAAACAAAAACTTGGGTAGAAAACCAATTTGATGGCTTTCATAATATTCCAAGTAAGATTTTTGGGTACAATAAAATTGAATGTTTTAACTGTGATGAAAATCAAGTAATTGAAATGCCTTATTTGAATGAGTTCAAATTTATCAAATCTAAAATGTCAAAATTAGAATTGACGAATGCAATGATTGAATTGAATAAAATCGGGAAAAAAAATTCTGAAGAAGGTGCGAAAGCAAATTATTTATTAGGAAATTTTTATTACAACACAACAACTTTAGGGTATTATCGCTATTTGTTGACATTTGATCGAAACAACGAGAATGGACCAAAATATCATAATTATGATTCGGAATATGAAGCAACAACAAATTTCTTTTATAAAAGTTTTGGTTGGGGTGGATATTATGTTGATAATTTTACACCTTCAGAAAATTATTTGAAAAAAGCGTTTGATGCAACTAAGGATAAAGAGATGAAAGCGCAACTATTGTTTGCATTATCAAAGAATGAACAAGGTCGTTTTTACAATGCAAAAGATCCAGTTTTGAAACGTTTGTATGAAGATCAATATTCGAATGAAAATAAAATATTGGCATATAAAGTGGCAAATTATCGTTCTAATTTCAAGAGTTTAAAACAATATTCAGATACGAAAGCGTATCAAGAAATCAAATCAAATTGTAAATATTTCGATTATTACACGAATAACTTTTAATCCAGTAAACGCTTCTAATTTTAGGAGCGTTTTTTGTTAGAAAATTTTTGACTCAAATAGACTATTATGAAATGTTTTGTAACACAAAAACCAATTCATCGCTATGAAGCTGTGAAAGGTAAAGAGATTCAACAAGAAATTTTTAAATTAATTCAACAAGATTATCCAGCTATATCCGAAGAAGATTATGTTTCAATTAAAGTTCTAAATAAATATCGTCGTTTATTTTTTGCTATTTTGATTTCGCAAGAAAAAGGTGAAATAGAAAAATTGGATCAAGATGTTATAGAAGCAATTCGAAATAATTCGATTCTTTCAGAAAATATCAAAGAAGAAACAGTAAAAACATTAACAATTGGTGAAAAAATAGCTGATAAGGTGGCTACTTTTGGAGGAAGTTGGACGTTTATTGTTGCGTTTTTTGTGTTTTTATTAGCGTGGATGTTACTTAACTTCTGGATGTTACATAACAAAGGATTTGATCCTTATCCGTTTATTTTATTGAATTTAATTCTTTCTTGTTTAGCGGCGATTCAAGCACCGATTATCATGATGAGCCAAAATCGACAAGAAGATAAAGACAGGGATAGAGCTGAACACGATTATAAAATCAATTTGAAAGCTGAATTGGAGATAAAATTATTAAGTGAAAAAATAGATCATTTATTGGTTCATCAAAACAAAAAATTATTAGAAATTCAGGAAATGCAAATTCAGTATTTAGAGAATATCGAAAAACAAGTGATTCAATCTAAAGATAAGAATGATACGGATCAAAAAGATTAATATAAAGAGGCAATTTAGTTAATTATTCAAACTGAAAATTTTCATTTATTTTTCATAAATTTGGACTTTGAATAAGTATAAACAAACAAAATAATAAGAATGTCAAAATCATTTGCTCAAATTCCTCAAGCTGTTAACGAAGAGGTGAAATCGTATGCTCCTGGTACGCCAGAGCGCGCGCAATTATTAGACGCATACAAAAAAATGTTTAACGAGGTAACAGAGGTTCCGCAATACATTGGTTCTGAAGAGATTTTTTCAGGAAATAAAAAAGAAATTCGTCCTCCACACGATCACCAAAAAGTGGTTGGTTATTTCCACGAAGGAACTCAAGACGATGTAAGAAAAGCGATAGATACAGCGTTAGCTGCAAAAGAAGCTTGGGTTGCAATGCCTTGGGAAGATAGAGCGGCAATTTTCTTAAAAGCTGCAGATTTAATTGCTGGTCCTTACCGTGCAAAAATAAATGCTGCAACGATGATTGGACAATCTAAAAATGCGATGCAAGCAGAAATTGATTCAGCTTGTGAGTTAATCGACTTTTTACGTTTCAATGTACAATACATGACTGAAATTTATGCAGATCAACCAGTTTCTTCTCCGGGAGTATGGAATCGCGTAGATTATCGTCCATTAGAAGGATTTACATTCGCAATCACTCCTTTCAACTTTACTGCAATTGCAGGTAACTTACCTTCTTGTATGGCTTTGATGGGGAATGTTGTTGTTTGGAAACCTTCAGATAAACAAACTTTAGCTGCTAAAGTGACTATGGAAGTGTTCAAAAAAGCTGGTTTACCAGATGGTGTAATCAATATGATTTTAACTGATGGAGCAGAAACTGCAAAAACAGTTTTAGAGCACAAAGATTTTGCTGGATTACACTTCACAGGTTCAACAAAAGTTTTCAATACTTTATGGAAACAAATTGGTGATAATATTAATAATTATAGAACTTACCCTCGTATTGTAGGAGAAACAGGAGGAAAAGATTTCGTTATGGTTCACAAATCTGCTTGTGCAACAGAAGTTGCTGTAGCTTTAGTTCGTGGAGCATTCGAATACCAAGGACAAAAATGTTCTGCAGCTTCTCGTGCTTACATCCCTTCTAATTTATGGAACGAGGTAGAAAAACAAATGAAAGAAATGTTAGCAACTGTGACATTAGGTTCTCCTGAAGATTTCTCTAATTTCATGACTGCTGTTATTGATAAAAATTCTTTCGAAAAATCAAAAGCATATATTGATCGTGCACATGCATCTTCTGAAGCTGAAGTTGTAATTGGTGGTACGTATGACGATTCTGTAGGATACTTTGTTCAACCAACAGTAATCAAAGCAACAAATCCTCAATACGAATCAATGGTAGAAGAAATCTTCGGACCTGTATTGTCTGTTTATGTATATGATGAAAATGAATTTGAAGCAACTTTAAAATTAGTAGACGAAACTTCTGCTTATGCTTTAACAGGTTCTATCTTCTCGAAAGATCGTGCTGCTGTGGGAATCGCATCTAATGCATTGAAAAATGCTTGTGGAAACTTCTACATCAACGACAAACCAACAGGAGCTGTAGTTGGGCAACAACCATTTGGTGGAGCACGTGCTTCTGGTACAAATGATAAAGCTGGATCTGCAATGAACTTGTTACGTTGGACTTCTGTTCAAACTATCAAAGAAACATTAGTTCCTGCGACAGATTATAAATACCCTTTCTTAGCAAAATAAATTTTTAAGAAATAAATTTAGAATAAGCCTTACATTTGTAGGGCTTATTTTTTTGGTATGAATGATAATTCGGAAAAAGCAATCAAAGCTTCGATTTTTAGTATTGTAGGAAATGCTTCTTTGGCTGGAATTAAGTTTTTGGCTGGTTATTTTGGAAATTCATACGCGCTTATTGCAGATGCTATCGAATCTTCGGCAGATGTTTTTTCATCAATA
This sequence comes from uncultured Empedobacter sp., assembly GCF_937930195.1. Taxonomy (NCBI): domain Bacteria; kingdom Pseudomonadati; phylum Bacteroidota; class Flavobacteriia; order Flavobacteriales; family Weeksellaceae; genus Empedobacter; species uncultured Empedobacter sp. The sequence goes on along the minus strand of NZ_CALGVK010000077.1, from coordinate 24,503 downwards.
TTTGTATTCTTTGGGCTGAAGTATTCAGCTAAACCAGCAGATGAAAATCATCCGTATGGACACGGAAAAGCTGAAGCGTTAATTACATTCTTAGTGGTTACTTTTCTGATTGTTTCTGCGATTATTATTGCGAAGGAGAGTATTACAAATATTATTACACCACATCATCAACCCAAACCTTTTACGTTATTAGTTCTTGGAGGAATTATACTGTTTAAAGAATTATCGTTTCAATATGTGATGCGAAAAAGTGTCGAGACCAATAGTTCTTCTTTAAAAGCGGATGCTTGGCACCATCGATCAGATGCGATAACTTCGCTAATGGCATTTATCGGAATCTCGATTTCTTTGGTGATGGGACCAGGTTGGGAAGCTGCAGACGATGTAGCAGCACTTTTTGCATCAACGTTCATTTTATATAATGCATATAAAATTCTTCGTCCTGCTTTGGGCGAAATTATGGATGAACAATTGTATGAAGATGAAATTGAACAAATTCGTGAAATAGCCTCACATGTACCAGGTGTTATGGCGACCGAAAAATGTAATGTTCGTAAGAACGGAATGAATTATTATGTGGATTTACATGCGATTGTAGATGGCTCTATTTCAGTTGTAGAAGGACATAAAATTAGCCATGATCTAAAAGATGCTGTTCAAGCAAAAATGCCTCAAGTAAAAGATGTGTTGGTGCATATAGAACCTACTTTTGTTTCGGTTCGAGAATATTTTCGAATCAATCAAATAGAAGATAAAAGGGTAGAGAGATAATTTAAATAAAAAAAGAGAAGCAATTGCTTCTCTTTTTGATTTTTCTTTATTTTTAAAAAATCATAATATATATAAAAGGTCGATTTTAGAATAATTTGAACCCAATACCAGTACTGATTAACCAAGGATTAAGATCTACATCTGCTGGCACATAAACTTGTTGATCCAAAGCAGCTCCAACTGTTACATCTGTGTTTAAATATAATTTTTTAACATCCACGTTCCAATATAATTTATCATTGATTTTATAATCAAATCCTAATTGAAATCCGAAGCCTACTTTATTTTCATAATCAACACTTGTTACAGCTGCATTTCTACCTTTTCCTGCACCTTCGTCGTAGAAAATTGTATAGTTAATTCCAGCTCCAATATAAGGTTTTAAATTTTTTGTAGGATACATATGGTATTGCACATTTACAGTAGGAGGAAGTAACATTACACGACCTAAATCTAAATTTCCTAATGCCGTATTTACAGCAACAACTTCATGTTTAGACGTTCCTAATATTAATTCGGCTGCAAGATTTTTCGTAATATAATACGTAAAGTCAATTTCAGGAATAACATTATTCGTAACAGCTACATTTCCACCTATAGCTTCAATTTTAGCATCTTCTACAGGAACTACACCTGTTGCTCTAACACGCATATGCAACTCTCCTGCTTCTTGACCAAATGAAATTGCTGAAGTTAAGATTGCTCCCAATAGTATAAGTCCTTTTTTCATAATCATTGTTTTTAATTTCTGACAACAAATCTCGGATTAATCTATCCGAATTAAAATGTTTAAAATCATTTTTTAAAATGACTTTAAACATTTGTAGTTAATTCAGTTTTTTTTAAAGTAAAAACGCTGAGAGTCAATTATTTTTAATGAATAAAAATAATCGTAAAAGAAAAACTTTTCACTTAATAGAAATTTATTACTTTTGAAGCTAAGTCATAAAAAAATAATAAAACTCAAAAAAATGGATTTCTTAGAAAATGAAAATTTATCATTAATCGCACAGTCTGCAAGAGATTTTGCAAAACAATACATTCAGCCTAATATTATGGAATGGGATGAAGCTCAAACTTTTCCTGTAGAAGTTTTTAAAGAACTTGGAAAAATGGGATTCATGGGAATTGTTGTTCCAGAAGAATACGGAGGAAGCGGATTGTCTTATGATGAATATGTATCGATTGTAGATGAAATCTCACAAGTTGATCCTTCTATTGGATTGTCTGTAGCTGCGCACAACTCACTTTGTACAAATCATATTTTAGAATTCGGAAACGAAGAACAAAAACAACGATGGTTACCAAAATTAGCAACAGCAGAATGGATTGGAGCTTGGGGATTAACAGAGCACAATACAGGATCTGATGCAGGAGGAATGTCAACAACAGCTGTTAAAGATGGTGATGAATGGGTAATCAATGGTGCAAAAAACTTTATTACACACGCCATTTCTGGAGATGTAGCAGTTGTGATGACACGTACAGGAGAAAAAGGAGCTAAAAATAATGCAACAGCTTTTGTTATCGAAAAAGGAACACCAGGTTTTACTTCAGGTAAAAAAGAAAATAAATTAGGTATGCGTGCTTCTGAAACAGCAGAATTAATCTTTGATAACGTACGTGTTTCTGATGCTAATCGTTTAGGAAATGTAGGAGATGGTTTCAAACAAGCATTGAAAATTTTAGATGGTGGTCGAATTTCTATCGCGGCTTTATCCTTAGGTATTGCAAAAGGAGCGTATAAAGCTGCTTTAAAATATGCACAAGAGCGTCACCAATTTGGAACTGCAATTGCCAATTTCCAAGCAATTAATTTCAAATTAGCTGAAATGGTAACTGAAATTGAAGCTTCTGAATTATTAATTCGCAAAGCTTCTTATCTAAAAAATCATAAAAAACCAATGACAACAGAAGGTGCTATGGCAAAATATTATGCATCGGAAGCTTGTGTTAAAATATCGAACGAAGCGGTACAAATATTTGGAGGATACGGCTATACAAAAGATTTTCCAGTAGAAAAATTTTACCGAGATTCTAAGTTATGTACAATTGGAGAAGGAACAACTGAAATCCAAAAATTAGTTATTGGAAGAAATATTTTGAAAGATTAATGCAAAAGGATTTGTTTAATTACTAAAGAGTTGTATATTTGCCATCTCAAAAAGAAATAGATAAAATTATGTTGATTATACCAGTAAAAGACGGAGAGTCAATCGAAAGAGCTCTAAAAAAATACAAAAGAAAATTTGATAAAACAGGTGTTGTACGTCAGCTAAGAGCACGTCAACAATTTACAAAACCTTCTGTTTCAAACAGAATTAAGATGAGTAGAGCAATCTACAAACAATCTTTATTGGCACAAGAAGAAGCGTAAATAGCTGTTTTAAACAATATAAAGAATTAATTTCTATTGACCTATTTATTAAAGTTGTAACTTTGATGAATAGGTTTTTTTATGGAATTAATTCAACTATTCTTAGATTATTTAGCGCTCGAGAAAAACTATTCTACGCTAACAATTACAAGTTACAAAAGAGATTTAGATGATTTTGTTGAGTTTTATCAACAAGAAGAAGATTCATCTGAAATTCAATACGCAACCAAAAATCATATTCGTGCATTTGTAATGTACTTATCCGAATTACAGAAGTCGGAGAAAACAGTAAATCGAAAATTAAGCGCGCTGCGCACGTTTTATAAATATTTACTCAAGGAAAGTCATTTAACGATTAACCCAATTGAACAAATACATTCTCTCAAGCAAAATAAACAAGTGCTGGTTCCATTTACACAGACAGAATTAAATGATTTGTTGAATAATGATGAATTCTTTCCTGATACGTTTGAAGGAGCAAGGGATCGTTTGATGATTGATGTGATGTATCAAACAGGTATTCGACGTGCCGAATTGATAAGTTTGAAAGAAAATGACATTGATCCAGCTACGCTCTCTATTAAAGTTTTAGGAAAAAGAAACAAAGAACGTATAATTCCGATTTCAACTTTTTTGTTAGAAGATTTAGCAATTTACAATACACGAAAACATAACGAAATTACCCTACAATGTACGAATGTTTTTGTAACAGAAAAAGGAAAACCTTTGTATGATAATCTTGTTTATTCCAAAGTTAAATATTACCTTAGTCTTATAAGTGTAAAACATAAAAAAAGTCCTCATATGTTGAGGCATTCATTTGCGACCCATATGTTAGATTCTGGAGCAGATTTGAATGCAGTGAAAGATATTTTAGGGCATTCAAGTTTGTCATCGACTCAAATTTATACACATGGAAGTATAGAAAATTTAAAAAAAGTGTTTAACAAAGCTCACCCACGTGAGAACAAAAAAGAGTAATTATGACAATTAACTTTCAAGCAGTAAACTTCAACACTAAACAAGGTTTAGAGGAGTATTTAGAAAAAAAATTAGAAAAATTAGAAACTTTGTCAGACAAAATCATTGCAGCAAACGTTTCTTTTAAATTAGAGAATACTGCAGAAAAAAACAACAAGACAGTTGATATCAAATTAGAAGTACCCGGAGATGATATCGTTGTGAGTAAAACTGGACAGTCTTTTGAGGAATGTATTGATTTGTCGGTAGATACATTGAAAAAATTAATTATCAGAAAAAAAGAAAAAATTAGCGATCGATAAAAATTGAAGAATTAGCTAAAAAAAAATCATAAAAATTTGGTTAATTCAAAAAACAGCGTAAATTTGCAGTCCGTTAAACAAACAATTTTAACGGACTGTTCTTTTAAAATAAGTCTTTTATAAATAAATAATGCCGATGTAGCTCAGCTGGCTAGAGCAGCTGATTTGTAATCAGCAGGTCGTGGGTTCGAGTCCCTCTATCGGCTCTAAGTTTTTTTATAAGAACAAAAAGTAAGGCGGGGAGATACTCAAGCGGCCAACGAGGACGGACTGTAAATCCGTTGGTTTCACCTTCGCAGGTTCGAATCCTGCTCTCCCCACAAACTTAATTTTTAAAAGTTTTGTGGTTTAGGATTTAATCTTTAAATTTGCAAAGCTTTTTAGAAGTGAATGCGGGAATAGCTCAATTGGTAGAGCGTCAGCCTTCCAAGCTGAATGTTGCGAGTTCGAGTCTCGTTTCCCGCTCAAATTCTAGTTCGCTAGTGTAGTTAATCTTTGTAAGTAGTTGTTGAAACTTATTTAATCTAAGGTTGGCGAATCAAAAATAAATACCTTTATATAAATTAAAAAGTGTATTTTTGCACTTGAAATAATTAAAAGTTATTTTTTTTAAATTTAAGTATAACAATAGAAATTAATAAAAAGTAAAATGGCAAAGGAAACTTTCAACCGTAATAAGCCGCACTTAAATATTGGTACTATTGGTCACGTTGACCACGGTAAAACCACTACAACTGCAGCAATTACTAAAGTATTAGCTGATGCTGGTTTTTCAGAAGCAAAAGCTTTCGATCAAATCGATAATGCTCCAGAGGAGAAAGAGCGTGGTATTACAATTAATACATCTCACGTAGAGTATGAAACTGCTAACCGTCACTACGCGCACGTTGACTGTCCAGGTCACGCGGATTACGTAAAGAACATGGTTACAGGAGCTGCTCAAATGGATGGTGGTATCTTGGTAGTTGCTGCTACTGATGGACCAATGCCTCAAACTCGTGAGCACATCTTATTATGTCGCCAAGTAAACGTTCCTCGTATCGTTGTTTTCTTAAACAAAGTAGATATGGTTGACGATGCTGAGTTATTAGAATTAGTAGAGATGGAAGTAAGAGATTTATTGTCTTCTTACGAGTACGATGGAGATAACACTCCAGTTGTTCAAGGATCTGCTTTAGGTGCATTAAACGGAGAACAAAAATGGGTTGATGCTTTATTGCATTTAATGGAAGAAGTTGATAACTGGATTGAAGAACCAGTACGTGACTCTGACAAACCATTCTTAATGCCAGTAGAGGATGTATTCTCTATTACAGGTCGTGGTACTGTTGCAACAGGACGTATCGAGGCTGGTGTTATTAACTCTGGTGATCCAGTTGATATCGTAGGTATGGGAGAAGAAAAATTAACTTCTACTGTAACTGGGGTTGAAATGTTCCGTAAAATCTTAGATAGAGGTGAAGCTGGTGATAACGTAGGTTTATTATTACGTGGTGTTGAGAAAACAGAAATCCGTCGTGGTATGGTTATTTGTAAACAAGGATCTGTTAAACCACACAAAAAATTCAAAGCTGAGGTTTATATCTTAACTAAAGAAGAAGGTGGTCGTCACACTCCATTCCACAACCGTTACCGTCCACAGTTCTACGTACGTACAACTGACGTAACAGGGGAAATCAACTTACCAGAAGGTGTTGAGATGGTTTTACCAGGAGATAACTTAACTATTACAGTTGAATTATTACAACCAATTGCATTAAACGAAGGTTTACGTTTCGCAATCCGTGAAGGTGGACGTACAGTTGGTGCAGGTCAGGTAACTGAAATTTTAGACTAATTATAGTCAATCAATAATATAGAAGATGTGGTAATCTTCAATGATTACCACTCTTTTTATTCTACGGGCATAGTTCAATGGTAGAATAGCGGTCTCCAAAACCGTTGATCAGGGTTCGAATCCTTGTGCCCGTGCTAAATGAAAACGATATGAAAATCGTACAATATGTAAAAGAATCCTTTGTAGAGTTTAAAGAACATGTAACATGGCCATCTTTTTCTGATTTACAAAGAGACACTATTATTGTTGCAATAGCTACAGTTCTGTTAGCTATATTTTTATATGCGGTAGATACATTATTCACACAAGTGCTTAACTTTATCTACGGCGCTTTTTAGTTTATATAATATCCCGTTTAGTAATTAGAATCATGAGTGAAAAGAAATGGTATGTAATCAAGACTGTAGCTGGACAAGAGCTGAAAGTTAAAGATTATATTGAAAGAGAAATTCAGTACCAAAATTTGAATGATTATGTAGGACAAATTGTTGTTCCTATGGAAAAAGTGATTCAAATCCGCAACGGTAAAAAATATCAAAAGGAAAAAGTACATTTTCCTGGTTACATCATGATAGAAGCTGAGCTTGTGGGAGAAATACCTCACATGGTAAAGAATACATCTGGTGTAATTAGCTTTTTGAGTGCAACCAAAGGAGGTGATCCTGTACCAATGAGACAATCGGAAGTTAACCGAATGTTAGGTAAAGTTGACGAATTAGCAGAAAATGTTGATACAAATCTTGGAGTAACTTACATTGTAGGTGAAAATGTAAAAGTAATCGACGGACCATTCAATGGCTTCAACGGAACGGTTGAGAAAATCATTGAAGACAAACGCAAACTTGAAGTGATGGTTTTAATCTTCGGACGTAAAACACCACTTGAGTTAAGTTTTAACCAAGTTGAAAAGATTGCATGATCAATCAACAAATTAAAAGTAGAAAATTTAGGCTGCTTCCACATAACGCTTAATTTTAAGAATTAAAAAAATGGCAAAAAAAATTGAAAAAGTTGTAAAACTTCAAGTTAAAGGAGGACAAGCAAATCCTTCGCCACCAGTAGGGCCGGCTTTAGGTGCTGCAGGTGTTAACATCATGGAGTTTTGTAAACAATTTAATGGACGTACACAAGAAAAACAAGGTGCAGTGTTACCAGTTGTTATTACGGTGTATCAAGACAAATCATTTGATTTCGTAATTAAAACTCCACCAGCTGCTGTTCAGTTAATGGAAGCTGCGAAATTGAAAAAAGCATCAGGTGTGCCAAACCGTCAAAAAGTTGGTACTGTTACTTGGGATCAAGTGAGAGCTATTGCTGAAGACAAGTTAGCGGACATGAACTGTTTTACTGTTGAATCTGCTATGAAAATGGTTGCTGGAACTGCACGTTCTATGGGTATAACTGTAAAAGGTGGGCAAGCTCCAGAATAATTAAAACATTTTAGGAAATGGCAAAGTTAACAAAAAAACAAAAAGAGGTATTAGCTAAAGTAGAAAAAAACAAACTTTACTCTATTGATGAAGCATCATCATTAGTAAAGGAAGTAAACTACGCAAAGTTTGATGCTTCTGTAGATATAGCAGTTCGTTTAGGTGTAGACCCTAAGAAAGCTAACCAAATGGTTCGTGGTGTAGTTTCATTACCACACGGAACAGGTAAAGATGTAAAAGTATTAGCATTAGTTACTCCAGATAAAGAAGCAGAAGCTAAAGCAGCAGGTGCTGATTATGTAGGATTAGATGAATACTTACAAAAAATTAAAGATGGTTGGACAGATGTAGACGTGATCGTTACTATGCCAGCTGTTATGGGGAAATTAGGGCCATTAGGACGTGTTTTAGGGCCTCGTGGATTAATGCCTAACCCAAAGTCAGGTACTGTAACTTTAGAAGTTGGTAAAGCCGTTTCTGAAGTAAAAGCAGGTAAAATCGACTTCAAAGTAGACCGTTACGGAATCATCCACGCTGCAGTTGGTAAAGTATCTTTTGATGCTGATAAAATTAAAGACAATGCGAATGAATTAATTCAAACTTTAATTAAATTAAAACCAACAGCTGCTAAAGGAGTATATGTAAGAAGCATCACGCTTTCTACAACTCAATCTGTAGGTGTATCAGTAGATCCAAAAAGTGTAAACGCTTAAAATTAGTAGATTATGGCAATGACAAAACAAGATAAAGCAAATATGATAGATGAATTGCAAGCTGTATTAGCAGAAGCAAAAATCATCTACTTAGCAGATATCGACGGATTAAACGCTGTTAATACTACTGAATTAAGAAGAGCTTGCTTCAAAAGCAATGTATCTTTACGCGAAGTAAAAAACACTTTATTAAAGAAAGCGATGGAGAACATCGAAGACAAAAACTTCGAAGAACTTTACGGATCTTTAAAAGGAAATACAGCATTAATGACTGCTGAAGTTGGTAATGCACCAGCTAAAGTAATTGATGTTTTCAGAAAAAAATCTGAAAAGCCTATTTTAAAAGGAGCTTGGATTGAAGATAATACTTGGGTTGGTGATGACAAATTACCACAATTAGTAGCATTGAAATCTCGCGAAGAATTAATCGCAGATATCGTTATGTTACTTCAATCTCCTATCAAAACTGTTGTTTCTCAATTAGAGAACAAAGAAGCTGCGAAAGCAGAAGAAGGAGCTTCAGAAGAATAAGACACACTCATATTAAATAAAGTTTAAAAAACAAAAAGCATTAAAATGGCAGATTTAAAAAAATTAGCTGAAGAGTTAGTAAACTTAACAGTATTAGAAGTTAACGAATTATCTACAATCTTAAAAGACGAGTACGGAATTGAACCAGCTGCTGCTGCAGTTGTTGTTGCTGCTGGTGGAGCTGAAGCTGCAGATGAGCAAACAGAATTCGACGTAATCTTAAAAGAAGCAGGTGCATCTAAATTAGCAGTTGTTAAATTAGTTAAAGAATTAACTGGAAAAGGATTAAAAGAAGCTAAAGATTTAGTAGATTCAACTCCAGCTACAGTTAAAGAAGCAGTTTCTAAAGATGAAGCTGAAGCTTTAAAGAAACAGCTAGAAGAAGCTGGTGCAGTAGTAGAATTGAAGTAATTTTTATTACTCAAAAATATAGGTTTGGACCTAACACAGGACGTGTTAGGTCTAAACCTTTTTACGCATAAAGTCATTATATAAACCAAAATTCATTCGAAATTGGCCACTAAAGCAACATTAAGCAACTCGACTGAGAAAAAAGAAAGATTGAACTTCTCTTCTGCAAAAGCAGTCGCTCAGTTCCCAGATTTCCTTGACATTCAGATCAAATCGTTTGAAGATTTTTTCCAGTTGGAAACAAGACCTGACCAACGAAAAAATGAAGGTCTTTACCGAACATTTGCTGAGAATTTTCCAATTACGGATACTCGCAATCAGTTTGTTTTAGAATTCTTAGATTATTTCGTAGATCCACCACGTTACACAATTGATGAGTGTATCGAAAGAGGGTTAACGTACAGTGTACCTTTGAAAGCTCGTCTTAAATTGTACTGTACGGACGAAGAACACGAAGATTTCGAAACTGTTGTGCAAGACGTTTATTTAGGAACAATTCCTTATATGTCACCTTCAGGATCATTCATTATCAATGGTGCAGAACGTGTTATTGTATCTCAATTACACCGTTCTCCTGGGGTATTCTTTGGACAATCTTTCCATGCGAATGGTACAAAATTGTACTCATCTCGTATTATTCCTTTCAAAGGATCTTGGATTGAGTTCGCAACAGACATCAACAGCGTAATGTACGCTTACATCGATCGTAAGAAAAAGTTACCATTAACTACTTTATTACGTGCAATCGGATACGAAAGAGATAAAGATATCTTAGAAATTTTCGACTTAGCAGAAGAAGTAAAAGTTAATAAAGCTAATTTAAAGAAAGTTGTAGGTCGTAAACTTGCTGCACGTGTATTAAACACATGGCACGAGGATTTCGTAGATGAAGATACAGGAGAAGTTGTATCTATCGAGCGTAATGAAATTATCTTAGACCGTGAAACAATCTTAGAAAAAGATCACATCGATCAAATCGTAGATTCTGGTGTTAAGACAATCTTATTACACAAAGAAGATATCAATTCTGCTGATTATGGAATTATCCATAATACTTTACAAAAAGACCCTACGAATACTGAAAAAGAAGCCGTAGAGTATATCTATAGACAATTACGTAACGCTGAGCCACCAGATGAGGAGACAGCAAGAGGAATTATTGATAAATTATTCTTCTCTGATCAACGTTATTCATTAGGTGAAGTAGGTCGTTACAGATTAAATAAAAAATTAGGTTTAGCTATTAGCGAGGATATACAAGTATTGACTCGTGAAGATATCATTTCGATTATTAAATACTTAATCGAATTAATCAACTCTAAAGCAGAGGTGGATGATATTGACCACTTATCTAACCGTCGTGTAAGAACGGTTGGTGAGCAAATGGCAAGCCAATTCGGAGTAGGTTTAGCTCGTATGGCTAGAACTATCCGTGAAAGAATGAATGTTCGTGACAACGAGGTGTTTACACCTATCGACTTGATTAATGCTAAAACATTATCATCTGTTATCAACTCATTCTTCGGAACGAATCAGTTATCTCAGTTCATGGACCAAACAAATCCATTATCAGAGATTACACACAAACGTCGTTTATCAGCATTAGGACCTGGAGGTTTATCAAGAGAAAGAGCGGGATTCGAGGTACGTGACGTACACCACACTCATTACGGACGTTTATGTCCAATTGAAACTCCTGAGGGACCAAACATTGGTTTGATTTCGTCATTATGTGTATTCGCTAAAGTTAATAACTTAGGATTCATCGAAACACCGTACAGAAAGGTAGAAGAAGGAAAAGTGGACGTCGAATCAGCACCTATCTACTTAACTGCGGAAGAGGAAGAATCTAAAGTAATTGCTCAAGCCAATATCGACATGGACGACGATGGTACTATTGCTAATGAAAGTGTAACAGCTCGTGAAGAAGGAGATTTACCTGTGGTAAATCCATCAGAAGTAGACTTAATCGACGTTGCACCTAACCAGATTGCTTCTATCTCAGCATCATTAATTCCTTTCTTGGAGCATGATGACGCCAACCGTGCGTTAATGGGATCGAACATGATGCGTCAGGCAGTTCCATTATTAAAACCTCAAGCACCAATTGTAGGTACTGGATTAGAAAAACAAGTTGCAAAAGATTCTAGAATCTTAGTTAATGCAGAACGTGAAGGTACAGTAACTTATGTTGATGCTGACATTATAACAATTAAATATGATCGCTCAGAAGACGAAGAATTAGTAAGCTTCGATACCGCTGAGAAAACATATAATTTAACAAAATTCAGAAAAACCAATCAAGGAACTACAATTACGTTGAAACCAATTGTAAAAGTTGGTGATCGTGTAGAGAAAGGACAAGTTTTATCTGAAGGTTATGCAACAGAAGGAGGAGAATTAGCAATTGGTCGAAACATGGTTGTTGCCTTTATGCCTTGGCAAGGGTACAACTTCGAGGATGCTATTGTAATTTCTGAGAAAGCTGTTCGTGAAGACTGGTTTACATCTATCCACATCGATGAGTATTCATTAGATGTACGTGATACTAAATTAGGTATGGAAGAATTAACTTCTGATATTCCTAACGTTTCGGAAGAGGCTACAAAAGACTTAGACGAAAACGGTATGATCCGTATTGGAGCAGAAGTAAAACCTGGTGATATCTTGATTGGTAAGATTACTCCAAAAGGAGAATCTGATCCAACTCCAGAAGAAAAACTATTACGTGCAATTTTTGGTGACAAAGCTGGTGATGTAAAAGATGCTTCTCTTAAAGCTTCTCCATCATTACGTGGTGTTGTAATCAATAAAAAATTATTCTCACGTAGTATTAAGGATAAACGTAAACGTTCTCAAGACAAGGCTATCATTGATAGTGTAGAAGCTGAGTACGATGTTAAATTCAATGAATTAAGAGAGATTTTATTAGAGAAATTATACGTTTTATTAAACGGAAAAACATCTCAAGGTATTTACAACGACTTGAACGAAGAAGTGATCAAGAAAGGTGTAAAATACACACAAAAAATCTTATCTAACGTTGAAGATTTCTTAAATTTAACTGGATTAGAATCTCTTTGGACAACAGACGAGGATAAGAACGAATTAGTAAAAGAGTTGATACATAATTATAAAATTAAGTACAACGACTTACAAGGAGCGCTTAACCGTGAAAGATTTACAATCTCAGTTGGAGATGAGTTACCTGCAGGTATCGTAAAATTAGCGAAAATCTATATTGCGAAAAAACGTAAACTAAGAGTAGGGGATAAAATGGCTGGACGCCACGGTAACAAAGGTATTGTTGCACGTATCGTTCGCGACGAAGATATGCCTTTCTTAGAAGACGGAACACCAGTAAATATCGTACTTAATCCACTTGGGGTACCATCTCGTATGAATATCGGTCAGATTTATGAAACGGTATTAGGATGGGCTGGATTAAAAATGGGACAAAAATTTGCAACTCCTATTTTCGACGGTGCTGAAATTGATGACATCGATCGTATTACAGAAGAAGCAGGTATTCCTAAACACGGTACAACTTATTTATATGATGGTAATACTGGAGAGCGTTTTGATCAAAAAGCTACTGTAGGGGTGATTTACATGTTGAAATTAGGACACATGGTTGATGATAAAATGCACGCGCGTTCTATCGGACCATACTCTTTAATTACTCAACAACCATTAGGAGGTAAAGCACAATTCGGTGGACAACGTTTCGGAGAGATGGAGGTTTGGGCATTAGAAGCATTCGGTGCATCTAATATCTTACGCGAAATCTTAACAGTTAAGTCGGATGACGTAATTGGACGTGCGAAAACTTACGAAGCAATCGTAAAAGGAGAGCCAATGCCAGAACCTGGTATTCCAGAATCATTTAACGTATTGTTACATGAATTACAAGGTCTTGGATTAGACATAAACTTGGAAGAATAATAGGGCAACCTATTATTCTACCTTTTTCGTTATAATAATATAATTGTTAGATACATTTCTATATGTCAACAAAAAATAAAACAAGTCAATTCTCAAAAATCCGTATCGGGTTAGCTTCTCCAGAATCGATTCTACAAGAATCTAAAGGTGAAGTTTTAAAACCTGAAACGATTAACTATAGAACGCACAAACCAGAGCGTGACGGGTTATTCTGTGAGCGTATCTTTGGACCTGTAAAAGATTACGAATGTGCCTGCGGAAAATATAAAAGAATCCGTTATAAAGGTATCGTTTGTGACCGTTGTGGGGTTGAAGTTACTGAAAAGAAAGTTCGTCGTGAGCGTATTGGACACATCAACCTTGTTGTGCCAATTGCACATATTTGGTATTTCCGTTCATTACCAAACAAAATTGGTTACATCTTAGGATTACCATCTAAGAAATTAGATATGGTAATTTACTACGAAAGATATGTCGTAATTCAACCAGGTATCGCAAAAGGACCAGAAGGGGAAGAATTAAATAGATTAGATTTCTTATCAGAAGAAGAGTATTTAGATATTTTAGAAACTCTTCCAATCGAGAATCAATATTTAGAAGATTCAGATCCTAATAAATTCGTTGCGAAAATGGGTGCTGAAGCATTAGAAGACCTATTATCTCGTATCAATTTAGATGAATTATCTTACGAATTAAGACACAAAGCACATAACGAAACATCTAAACAACGTCGTACAGAAGCGTTAAAACGTTTACAAGTTGTTGAGGCGTTACGTGAGTCAAATATGCACCACGTCAATCGTCCTGAATGGATGGTAATGCGCGTTATTCCGGTTATTCCACCAGAATTACGTCCATTAGTTCCATTAGATGGTGGTCGTTTTGCAACATCAGATTTAAATGATTTATACCGTCGTGTAATTATCCGTAACAATCGTTTGAAACGATTAATGGAGATTAAAGCGCCAGAAGTAATTTTACGTAACGAAAAACGTATGTTACAAGAAGCGGTTGATTCATTATTCGATAATACGCGTAAAGCATCTGCTGTTAAAGCTGATGGTAACCGTCCATTAAAATCATTATCTGATTCATTAAAAGGTAAACAAGGTCGTTTCCGTCAAAACTTATTAGGTAAACGTGTGGATTATTCTGCTCGTTCTGTAATTGTTGTTGGACCAACACTTAAATTACACGAATGTGGTTTACCAAAAGATATGGCAGCTGAATTATACAAGCCATTCGTAGTTCGTAAATTAATCGAGCGTGGAATTGTAAAAACAGTTAAATCGGCTAAGAAAATTATCGATAGAAAAGAGCCAGTTGTTTGGGATATTTTAGAAAATGTAATCAAAGGACACCCAGTTTTATTAAACCGTGCCCCTACGTTACACCGTTTAGGTATCCAAGCATTCCAACCGAAATTAATTGAGGGTAAAGCAATTCGTTTACACCCATTAGTGTGTACTGCCTTCAATGCCGATTTCGATGGTGACCAGATGGCCGTTCACTTACCATTAGGGCCAGAAGCTGTTTTAGAAGCACAATTATTAATGTTGGCTTCTCAAAATATCTTGAATCCTGCAAATGGATCTCCAATTACTGTTCCTTCTCAGGATATGGTATTGGGTCTGTACTATATGACGAAAATTCGTCGTACTGACCACCAATTTACAGTAAAAGGTGAAGGATTAACGTTCTATTCAGACGAAGAAGTTCAAATTGCATACAACGAAGGAGCTGTTGACTTAAACGCGCCAATTCGTGTAAAAGGAACTATTCGTGTAGGAGAGGAGTTAGTAGAAAATCAATTAATCGAAACTTCAGTAGGACGTGTGTTATTTAACCAAATCGTTCCAAAACAAGTAGGATTTGTAAATGAAGTATTAACGAAAAAATCGTTACGTACAATCATTAACAAAATCATCAAGATTACAGATTTCCCTACAACAGCTGCATTCTTAGATGATATGAAAGCATTAGGATACCGCAATGCCTTCGAGGGTGGTTTATCATTCTCCTTAGGTGATATCTTAATTCCAGAACAAAAGAAAGACCTTATCTCTGGTGCGATCAACCAAGTTGAGAACATTAAGATGAACTATAACATGGGTCTTATTACAAATAACGAACGTTACAACCAAGTTATTGATGTTTGGACAACAACAAACGCAACGTTAACTGAAATTGTAATGAAACGTATGACAGAAGATCAACAAGGATTTAACTCTGTATTCATGATGCTTGATTCTGGAGCACGTGGATCGAAAGAGCAAATTCGTCAGTTATCAGGTATGCGTGGATTGATGGCTAAACCTCAAAAAGCTGGTTCTACTGGTGGGGATATCATCGAAAACCCAATTATCTCTAACTTCCGTGAAGGTCTGTCTATCTTAGAGTACTTTATTTCTTCGCACGGTGCGCGTAAAGGTCTTGCCGATACTGCCTTAAAAACTGCCGATGCTGGATACTTGACTCGTCGTTTGGTTGACGTTGCACAAGACGTTATCGTCATGCACGAAGACTGTGGTACATTAAGAGGTTTAGAAATTTCAGCACTTAAGAAAAAAGAAGAAATTATCGAAAGTCTTTCTTCTCGTGTATTAGGTCGTACTTCGTTAAATGATATTTATAACCCAAATAACGGTGAGTTAATCATTGCTGCTGGGCAAATTATCACAGAAGATATCGGTGAAGTTTTAGAAGCTGCTGGTATCGAAAACGTAGAAGTTCGTTCTCCATTAACATGTGAAGCGAAAACTGGAATTTGTGCGAAATGTTACGGACGTAACTTAGCAACAGGTAAAGGAGTTCAAAAAGGTGAATCTGTAGGTGTAGTTGCTGCACAATCTATTGGTGAACCTGGTACACAGTTAACATTACGTACATTCCACGTTGGGGGTACTGCTGGTAACGTTTCTGAACAAAATACAATTAATGCAAAAGTTGATGGTACTGTTGAGTTTGATGACTTACGTTTAGTGCAATCTACTGATGATGCAGGAAACCTTGTAGATACAGTTGTTTCTCGTTCTACAGAGATGAAAGTAATCGACGATTTAGGAAACATTCGTCAACAAACTAACATCGCTTACGGTACAGTTTTATCAGTGAAAAATGGAGCTAAAGTTCAAAAAGGTCAAGAGATTGCAAGCTGGGACCCTTATAACGGGGTAATCATCGCAGAATCTACTGGTAAAATCGAGTATGAACAATTAGAACAAGGGGTAACCTTCCAAATTGAAATCGATGAGCAAACTGGATTCCAAGAAAAAGTTATTTCTGAATCACGTAATAAAAAATTAGTTCCAGCGTTAAGAGTTATCACAATTGATGGTGAAGAAAAAACATACAACTTACCAGTAGGTGCACACTTAATGGTAAATGATGGAGAAAAAATTAATGCAGGTAAAATCTTAGTTAAGATCCCTCGTAAGTCGGCTAAATCTGGCGATATTACAGGAGGTTTACCTCGTATTACAGAGTTGTTAGAAGCTCGTAACCCATCTAACCCATCAGTTGTTTGTGAAATGGATGGAGTTGTATCTTTCGGTAAAATTAAACGTGGTAACCGCGAAATCATCGTTGAATCTAAAAATGGTGAAATCCGTCGTTACTTAGTTAAATTATCTGCTCAAATCTTAGTTCAAGAAAATGACTTCGTACGTGCAGGTGAGCCTTTATCAGATGGAGCAATTACACCAGAAGATATTTTAAGAATCTTAGGACCAACAGCGGTTCAAGAATACTTAGTAAACGAGATTCAAGATGTATACCGTTTACAAGGGGTGAAAATTGATGACAAACACTTCGAGATTATCGTACGCCAAATGTTACGTAAAGTTCGTATTGTTGATTCAGGAGACACAAGATTCTTAGAAGATAGTTTAGAGCATAAAGACGATTTCATGGAAGAAAACGATCGCTTATTTGGAATGAAAGTCGTAGAAGATGCAGGAGATTCTGATACATTAAAACCAGGTCAAATCATCTCAGTTCGTGATCTACGTGATGAAAACTCTAAATTAAAACGTGAAGATAAAAACTTAGTAATAGCACGTGAAGCTTTACCTGCAACAGCAGAAGCAGTTTTACAAGGTATTACAAGAGCATCTTTACAAACTAAATCTTTCATGTCTGCGGCATCGTTCCAGGAAACAACAAAAGTTCTTAACGAAGCAGCTGTAGCTGGTAAAGTAGACGGTTTAGTAGGATTGAAAGAAAACGTTATCGTTGGACACTTAATTCCTGCAGGAACTGGATTAAAAGAGTATCAAAACATTATCGTAGGATCTAACCGTGAATACGAGGAATTAATAAACGCAAAACAAGAATTATAATGTCAGAAAATCAACAAAACGAAGGATTAAACATTGAGTTAAACGAATTAGTAGCTCAAGGTGTTTATGCTACAGGAGCAATCATCAACCACTCACCATCTGAGTTCGTTGTAGATTTTGTTCAGTTTTTACCAGGTGCTAGACCATCAGTAAAATCAAGAATTATCTTGTCTCCATTACAAGCAAAACAATTATCTCAATCGTTAGCAGAAAACGTTTCAAACTTTGAGAAAAACTTTGGTGAAATCAAAGAACCTCAAGTAAACAACGGTACTGCAACTTACGAAGCTTAAGAATCATTCTTAATATTTCAAAAATCCCTCAATCGTAGATTGGGGGATTTTTTTGTTTAATCAAAACTATCAGATTGATAATATTAACTTCATTAATTCTTTCAGATTTATTAAATTAATAATATTTATAAATATATTTACGAATAATCTAAAACAGATAGGGGTTAAAGTTTTTTTCTCTATTTTTTAAAATCGAAAAAATGTTTAGATTTGTAAGAAGCAAATACACAAAGCATGTCTGACTATAAATTAATTCTACCTTCGATGGGAGAAGGTGTAATGGAAGCTACTGTTACCAATTGGATCAAAAATATTGGTGATGCAATTGCCGAAGATGAATCGGTTGTAGAAATTGCAACTGACAAAGTAGATTCTGATGTTCCTTCACCAGTTGCAGGAGTTTTAAAAGAAATCTTGGTTCCAGTAGATGGAATTGCAAAAGTAGGTGAGCCAATCGCAATTTTATCTGTAGATGGAGTTGTAGAGCAAACCGAAGAAGCAGAAGAAGTTGATACAAACAGTGATCAAGAAATTGCAGATACTGCAAAAACGATCGAAGCTGAAGTTGCAACAATTAAATCTGAAACGATTATTACATCGTCTGATGATAAATTTTATTCACCTTTAGTAAAGTCTATTGCAAAAGAAGAAGGAGTTTCTCAAACAGAATTGGATCAAATTTTAGGTTCAGGAAAAGATGGACGTGTAACGAAAGATGATATTTTAAATTTCGTTAAAAATAGAGGAACTCAATCAGTAAATACTACTGTCACTGCTCCAGTTACTCAGCCTCAAGCACCACAAATACAAGCTGCACCAATTTCTGTTGGTGAAGGTGATGAGATCATCGAAATGGATAGAATGCGTAAGATTATTGCGCAAAATATGCTACAAGCAAAACAAATCGCACCTCATGTAACATCTTTCGTTGAAGTTGATATGACGAATATCGTTTTATGGAGAGATAAAAATAAGAATGAGTTTCAAAAGAAACATGGTGAGAAAATTACGTTCATGCCAATTTTTATCGAAGCTGTAGCAAAAGCTATTCAAGATTTCCCAATGATTAATGTATCTGTAGATGGAGATAAAATCATCAAAAAGAAAAATATTAACATTGGTATGGCAGCTGCTTTACCAAGCGGAAATTTAATTGTACCTGTGATCAAAAATGCAGATCAATTTAATTTAGCAGGATTAGCTTCTCAAGTAAATGATTTAGCAAACCGTGCACGTACGAATAAATTGAAACCAGTCGAAATTCAAGGAGGAACTTATACAATCACCAATATCGGTTCTTTTGGAAATACGTTAGGAACACCAATTATTCCTCAACCACAAGTCGCTATTCTTGCTGTTGGAGCAATTGTGAAGAAACCTGCAGTTATTGAAACTCCACAAGGAGATATGATTGCCATTCGTCACAAAATGTATCTATCCCATGCTTACGATCACCGTGTAGTGGATGGCGCATTAGGCGGTATGTTTGTAAAACGTGTAGCCGAATATCTTGAAGCTTTTGATATGAATACACTTGTATAAATATTCATTTGTTAAAATATCAATTATATATCGTAAAAAACTCTGATAACATCAGAGTTTTTTTATTTTTACAATTAGGTTTAATATATAATGAGGTATAGGTTTCTTTTTTTGATTGTATCGATGTTGTCAGTGTTTGTTTTTTCACAAAATACTGAAGAAAACAATACTTTTTACCAAGAAGCAATTCAACAAATAAAAAAGGATAATGGAAAAAGTATCAAGATTTATGAATATTTAATCAATAATGCAACAAATCCAGAACATAAAATTAATTATCAATTAGATTTAATTAAACTAAAAATCTATGTTTCGAAAGATGTAGAAGCAATTGATATCTTTTTTGCTATTCAAGATGAAATCGAAAGTTTAAAGAATCGAGAAATAGAAGATAAATACAATATTATTGGGGCAGATTTGGCACAATATTTAGGATTTAATCAATATTCTCAAAAACTTCTTAAAAAGGTAAAATCAAAAGATAAAGAGTGGATTGATAGCATTCATCACAAGTTTTTAGATCTACGAACAGATTTAGCTGTGAACTCATTTCCCACTTCTCCTATTCAGTCCGAAATAGATGCTCATACAACTATTGATAGTTTAAACAATACGATTAATGAGGTTGAAAAATTTATCTTTTTAAAGAAACTTAAAAATTATTATCTTAAAAAAAACTCACTCGAAAAATACGCTATATACAATACACAATTAACAAAACTTAATGAGCAATTAAAAGTTGAGAAAAAAGGAACAAAAAATCATCTTGTCAACAAACTATTGGAACAGAATAGAATCCGATTAGCAAAAGAAAATCGAAATATTAAGAACTTATCTTACGTTTTTAGTGCAGTTTTAGTAGGTTTAATTTTATTTGTAATTTTTTATAAAAAGAAGGAGAAAGTTGAAGAAACAATTACGAAACCAAATTTAATTTCGGACAAAGTTGAAAACGAAATATTAATCAAATTAGATCATTTTGAACATAATAAAGGCTATCTAAATCCTCATATTACGATTGTACTTTTGGCTAAAGAACTGGATACAAATGTCAAATATTTATCCTCGATTCTGAACAATAGTAAACAGAAAAGTTTTAATAATTACATCAACGAATTGCGAATTGAATATATTGTGAAATGTCTACAAGAAGACCATAAATTTCGTTTGTACAAAGTGAGTCATCTTGCCACTCTAAGCGGGTTTGCTTCACAAAGTAGTTTCACAACTTTTTTTAAATTGGTGACAGGAACCACTCCATCTGTATTTATCAAAAATTTGACTGACAATGAAGATTAACATATTCTATATATTTTTTGTTTCTTTTGCTTCTGTTTTATGCGCTCAAAAAGTAGATAGCATTCGAATTGCGTATGATTACGTTTATTTTGATCCTCAAAAAGCGATTGAAATGGCAGATCAAATTATTAAAAATTCAAATGATAAGAACGATCAAATCACAGCGCGATTAATCAAGACAAATGCGTATACATCTTTAGATGACAGTTACAATTCGTTGAAATATGCCTTCGAAACATACGATTATATCAAGAAAGAAAAAGATATTTTTAACGAAGCGCGTATTTTAGGTCGATTAGGAGAACTTTTTCAGGGATATGGATTCAATACGCAATCAAGAGAATACCTGGATGAATCAGTCAATTTGATTTCTTCTAATGCCTTTCCATCAGAAAAAAAAGCCATGTATTTTGGAAATATTTATGGTATAAAAGGGAATGGATACAAAGATGATTTGGATTGTGATTTTGCGATTAAATACTATGATAAAGCAATAAAAGCATATAAAAATTCGGAAAGTAATCAGTCTATTTTAAATAATTTAGCGCTTGTTTACATCGAAAAATCCAATTGTTTAATTGATCAACATCAGGTAGATTCTGCTAAAATTTATTTGAATGAAGCAATGGAAGTTGTTCAGAAAAATAATTTAGAAGAATATGACCAATCGGCAAAAATTAGTCTTGCAAAGATTTATCAGTATGAGAAAGATTATCATAAATCAAACTCATTATTGATAAATGTTTTAAATGATATACAATCTTCTCAACCTTTGCAAGTTAGTAGTGAAATATATAAATTATTGGCTCAGAATTCATTTGAATTGAAGGATTTCGAGGCTTATAAAAAGTATGTAGACTTAGGTAATAAAGCGAATTTTACTTTAGAAAAAACCTTTTTAGCAACTCAAGAGAAAAGTTTAAACTATTTATTACATAAAGATGATACTATTATTGCGAGATTATTAAAATTTTGGCTTCCTATTTCATTAATTCTTATTTTATCAGTTTTAATATTTCGGAAAATTTACATCATTAATAGAATTAATAATAAAAATACAATTTCTTAAATAATAAAGGTTAACTATATTTAAATCAATGTTTTGCATTATTTTTATCCGTAATGAATTTAAGTAAACTTCATTTTTATTGTGTTAGAAAGGATTTCTTATTCGGAAAATATTTTTTTCATTTGAAAAAATTAAATAACACATTGAATTATGAAGAAGACTTTTATTCTATTGGCAACAATTTTTGGGTTATGCTCAACTACTTATGCGCAAACAATTTTCGAAAAATCGAATACTACAGTTTTTGAAAGAATAAAGAAGGATAAGAAAGAGACGTTAAAAAGAAATTTTGACTGGACAACTTATAATAGAGGAAAAGATATTAATTCTTTTGGAGAATTTTCTCAAGTTAATAGTTCAGTGAAAAGTAGAGCGACTGAGAAGAATGATATAAAACCTTTTGGAAATATAAATGCGCAACGTTGGGCATATGGAAAAAATGTAGATAATAATGAAACGATTTTGTTTTCTATTGATTCTAAATATGGACCAAATGCAACATTTACATTAAAAACATATACGGATGATTTAAAAGTAGATAAACAATTTACAATTAGTATTCCAGAAACAACAACAAGAGCAGAAGCAATCGCAGATTTTTCAGCAAAAATATTAGACAATAATGATAAATTAATTGTTGGGGTTTATGTGCATTTTACAGATGGAGGACAAGGTCCAGAATCTGTAAAAGATCAAATTTGGTTTGTAAATGAAGCAGGAGAAGTTTTATATAAAGAGGATACTACTTCTGCAGAGTTTTTAACAGATTCGAAAGGAAAACAACAAGCGTATACTTATAAAACGAATGATGATTTTGTAACAATTAAGAAAATTAATTTAACTGATACATCGAAAAATTTAGAATATAAAATTCCATTTAGTCTTGCTAATTTTTATGTAGGAATGCCAATAGTACATAAAAATTTGAATGGAAAAGATTATGTAGTTTTAGCGCGTTATACTGAACAATTAGTTGATAATTCAACATTAGAATTTAATACAAATGCAAAATTTGCTTTAGATTTCATTGATGCAGAAACGTTTGTTTTAGATAAAACATATATTTTACCAGTAATCGGATTTGATGAAGAAAATCCGTACACAATTCCGATGGCTACTTTTGGATTGTTCTATAATACTGATAAATACGATATTTCATCTAATATTTATAATACGGATAGTAAATTAGAGTTTACTTATGGTTCATATATTTATGATTTGATGGCTGATAAAGAGTCGTATAATTATTTTGTTGTGAATGAAGATGGTACTATTTTAAAATCACTTACCGAAGATGTCGTAGCTGGTGGTATAGAAACTGGGATCGAATTAATAGAGATACCAAATCAAAAAGATCAAGTAGCAATGTTAGTTGACCAAAATGGTGAAGGAGGATCTAATGTTAAAATATATAATTTACCAGATTTCGAGTTAGCACAAGATTTTCCAGTATTATATAATGATGATATTTTGTCTCTTAATATGAATAGAATTCCAAGCGATAATTCTTTTAATTATGTAGTTGGTTTAAACGCAGGTGAAATGGATGGAGATAAAGCATTTGGTCTTGTAAAACATTATGATGCGAAAGGTGTAGAAGTGAAAAAAGTCAGATTACCAATTACTCTTGAAACAGAATTATTTGCTCCGTTTTTAAATGCATTAACGTTAAATCCAACTATTGTTAATGATGATGATAAGATAGAATATGTGTATGCTTATCAAGATAGAGAAAACGGTGTTGCAGCGAATACATATGGTATTGCGCAAGATGAGAATAATGTTTTAGCAATGTTCTCAGGAAGAACAGAAAGAGGAAACATAACGACAATAGGTTATGGTATGAATAAAAAAGGAGAATTTGATCGTTTATATGCTTATTATGGAAGCGATTATTCTGCTACATCATTTATAACAGATTTCTATAAATTCCCTTTCGAAAGTTTAGCAGTTAATGATATTCAAAAAAATACACAATCAATAAAATATTTGAGTAACGTAAAAGAAATCCGAGTTGATTATGATTATGCTACATATCAAGTATTTAATATGAGTGGAAACTTAATTTCTTCAGGAAATTCTTCTAAAACAATTTTCACAAACGGATGGAATAAAGGAGTTTATGTCATCAAAACAATAGACAAACAAGGTAAAGCTAATACAGCAAAAATCTTAGTTTTCTAATTCTAATTAACACTAATTATGAAAGGAATCCAACTAATTTTAGTTGGATTTTTTTCGTTTAAATTTATAAGTAAGCATTACACCGCCTTTGTAAAGCATCCACTCCCCACTTTTATTAAATGATTGCGCAGAATCATATCGTCCGAAATTAGGAGAATCTTCTTTATAATAACCTTTGTAATTTCCTTGAGAGTGTCCTCCACCAACAAAAACATCTAATCCCCAATGTTCGTTAATTTTTACTTGATAACCTATTGTAGCTCCTGTTAAAATTGCAAAACCACGTTGGTATTTATCGGTGTTCCAATAATTCCATTTTTGAATATCAAAGAAACCAACTCCTATGTTTGGACCTATATAAAATTTACTAAAAGATTTATCAAAGTAATATCTACCTTCACCAAAAACCATATACATTTGTAAATGATTTCCTACAAATGATTTCCAAGGAGAGATAAAACGTCAGCTTGTAAAGTTA
>NZ_CALGVK010000076.1:0-4765 GCF_937930195.1 uncultured Empedobacter sp. | reverse complement strand
ACACCCGAAGTGATTATAGCACCCAAAAAAGAATAAAAAAAACCGTTCAACTTTTTTGAACGGTTTTTACTTAATATTCTATCAATGTAACGATATCGGTTGCAAAAGTTGTTAACTTATCTTTTCCATTTAAGAAAGTTAAATCAACGATAAAAGAAAATTGTGTTGTTTTACCTCCACATTTTTCAACCAATTTAGCACAAGCTTCAGCTGTACCGCCAGTTGCCAAAACATCATCATGAATTAAAACACGCGCACCATCTTTGATGTAATTTGAATTAACTTCAATTGTTGCTTGTCCATATTCCAAATCATAAGATTGATTAATTGTAGGAGGCGGTAATTTACCTGCTTTGCGAATAAGCACAAAAGGAACTTTTAGTTTTTGAGCAATTTGAATCCCGTACAAAAAACCACGGCTTTCGATTCCACAAACTACATCTACTTTTCCTTTGGCTCTATCTACAAACGCATCTACAATTTCATCCGAAAGTTCTGCGTTTAAGAACAATGGTGTAATATCTTTATAGACAATTCCTTCTTTTGGAAAATCGATAACGTCTACAATCGTTTGATTGATTTTTTCTTGAAGTGTTGACATTCGTTTTTAATCATGTTTTGTTAAGAGACAAATTTAATGAGAATTCATTTGCAAGAATTTCTTTTTACGAATTATTAATGAGTCTAAATAATTTTATAATCCTAAACTTGTCCAAATACGTTCCGGAATTCGAACTGGTCGACGTGTTTCAGCATCAATACAACACAAAATTGTATAACCTTGATTAATTATTTTTCCTGCCTCATTATAAATCGTATAATTAAAACGAATACGAACACCTTTATCACGCTCTGGAACGGTTGTTTCAATTTCGATTAATTCATCATACAAAGCACTTCCAACATATTTTGAATGCATTTCGATAATTGGCATCTGAATTCCCATTGCTTCCAACTCCGCATAAGGAAAACCTCTCTCACGCATCAATTCAACACGTCCAATTTCATAAAATTCGGGATAGTTACCATAATACACTACCTTCATTTGATCGGTATGTTTATATAAAATACGCGTTTTAGTACGAAAAACATTCAATTGTTCTATCTTCTCCATAATTTTTCTAATACATCATTTTAAAACTTCAAAAGTAGAGAACAAAAAAAAGACTTGGTCATTAATTAGCTAAAAAATGAAAAAGTCTATTCAGTAATTTTTTTGTAATCCATCCAACTAAAAGATGTTTGAGAAGAATCTTTTTGCTCTTCCTTTAAGAAATCATATTGAATTTGAATAATTGTTTTGAATGTAGGATTCGCAATTTCATAATAAAAAATCCTTACATTTTCTTCTTCAACTTGTTCAATTCGTAAAAGCGAAAAATTATTTTTAATTCCTAAATCATTTAAATGATTTTCTACTTTGATAATTGCAAAGTCAATTTTTTCTTGTGTAATTTCCATAGTAATACAAAAATAATAAATATTAATTTTGATAAGACAAAATATGTATGAAAAGATTATCTTTGTAGTACTTTTATTTTGTCTAAAACTACTTGTTGACTTTTATTATATACAAAGTATTTTTTAATATATCAATACCCAAATCATTTTTTTTATTCAAAATTTGTTCACAATTTTGTAGATAAGCTCCTGTTAAAAAATAGGTTTGATAATCAATAATTTACATTAAAACTTAAGCACTTTTGGACAATATTACGATGATAACTGCAAATTCTGTGTGGGAAAAATGCTTGTCTTTTATCAAAGACAACATTGCGGAAGATGCATTCAATACATGGTTTGTTCCGATTCGTCCGGGCAAACTAAATAATAATGTTTTAACAATACAAGTACCAAGTAAATTTTTTTACGAATGGTTAGAGGAACATTATATCAAAATTTTAAAAAGTGCCTTACAAAAAGAACTTGGTTCTGATGCGAAATTAGTTTATAGTATTTTGATGGACCAAAAGTCACAAGGACGTGAACCATTTACCGTTCGTATTCCAAGCTCGAACAAAGAAAAACCTCGCCCACAAGAGGTTGAAGCGCCAATGAATTTACAGGCGGGTAAAATGATGAATCCTTTTATTATCCCAGGATTACAAAAACTTAAAATTGATTCACAGTTAAATCACAATTATACCTTCAGTAATTTTATCGAAGGAGAATCAAACCGATTAGCTCGTGCTGCTGGTCGTGCGATTGCCAAACGTCCAGGAGGGACTTCGTTCAATCCACTTTTTATTTATGGTGGAGTAGGATTAGGAAAAACTCATTTGGTGCATGCGATAGGTTTAGAAGTAAAAGATTTACATCCAGAGAAAACGGTTTTGTATGTTTCGACAGAGAAATTTACACAACAATTTATCGAAGCTGTAAAAAATAATAATCAAAATGATTTCATTCACTTTTATCAAATGATTGATGTTTTGATTATGGATGATATTCAGTTTTTATCAGGAAGAACAAGAACGCAAGAAGTTTTCTTCGATATATTTAACCACTTACATCAAAGAGGAAATCAAATTATTTTGACTTCGGATAAATCTCCTGCAGATATCCAAGATATGGAAGATCGTTTGATTTCTCGTTTCAAATGGGGATTATCAGCAGATTTGCAAAATCCAGACTACAATACACGTCTATCTATTTTGAAACAAAAATTAGAAAATGACGGAATCGAATTCCCTGACGAAGTAATGGATTATATCGCTCAAAATATTGATACAAATGTGCGCGAATTAGAAGGTTCTTTGAATTCTATCATTGCACAAGCAACATTAAATAAACGCGAGATTACGTTAGATCTTACAGCACGTACACTCTCTAAATTGGTGCAAACGGCTCGTAAAGAAATTTCAATTGATTATATTCAAAAAACGGTTTGCGAATATTTTAAAGTGAAGATGGAAGATATTCAATCTAAAACACGTAAACGCGATGTGGTACAAGCGCGTCAATTGGCGATGTATTTTGCAAAACAATACACAAAAGCCTCGTTGGCGAGTATCGGTTCTCAAATTGGTAAACGTGATCACGCAACTGTTTTGCATGCTTGTAAAACAGTTAAAAACTTACAAGAAACAGACAAGCAATTCCGTGGTTATATCGAAGATATTTCGCGTAAAATTGCTGATTAAATAGTTAATACTTTTTCTATGAAAATTTTAATGGTTTGTTTGGGGAATATTTGTCGTTCTCCCTTGGCAGAAGGTATTTTACAAGCAAAGGTTGGCGACAATCATTTGGTAGATTCTGCTGGTACAGGAAATTGGCACGTTGGCGAACAACCAGACAGACGCTCCGTTGCAGTGGCAAAGAAATATGGCGTTGATATTTCCGATCAACGTGCGATGCATTTCAATCTAATCTTTTTCGAAGAATTTGATTTGATTTTTGCAATGGATAAACAAAACTCGATCGATTTGCAGCAATTAGCTCGTAACGAAGAAGAAAAAGAAAAAGTAAAATTAATTCTGAAAGAAGGGACAGGTCTTGCGCACAATGTACCTGATCCTTATTACGATGGCGAAGATGCTTTCGAGCATGTTTACCAATTATTAGATGAAGCCACTGACGGTATCATCAAAAAATACAATCTTTAAAAAATAATTATGAATACGGCTAAAGTTTATTTGATTCCTTCGCTATTAGGCGAAAGCGAACACAGTAGAGTATTGCCTTTATACAATCTTGATATTATTCGTTCGTTAACTACTTTTGTCGTGGAAAACGAGAAATCTGCACGTAAGTTTATCAAGCAAGTTTGTCCCGAAAAAGTACAAGCCGATTTAGATATTTACATTCTTAACAAAGATACAGAACCAGAAGAGCTGTTCGATTTGATTAAATTATTGGACAAAGGAATCTCCTTGGGTATTATCTCCGAAGCTGGTTTACCTGCTGTTGCCGATCCGGGTGCACAGTTGGTAAAGGTGGCGCAACAAAAACGAATTCAGGTTGTACCTTTAGTAGGTCCATCGTCGATTCTTTTGGCTTTGATGGCCTCTGGAATGAATGGTCAAAACTTTGCGTTTCATGGCTATTTACCTATCGATAAAACCGAACGTAAAAAGAAATTAGCACATTTAGAAAACGAAAGTGCAAAGACTGGAATTGCTCAAATTTTTATGGAAACGCCTTATCGTAATAATCAAATGGTAGACGATTTAACGAAAATTCTTCGTGCCGAAACCAAGATTTGTGTGGCGTGTCATATTACTTTAGACGACGAAGATATTCGTACATTATCCATCAAAGAGTGGAAAAATGAACAATACGATTACCACAAACGTCCCGCAATTTTTGTGATGCAAGCTTAAACTAATTTTTTAAACTAATAGATCAACACTTCGTGTCGCTTTTCACGAGTCGTTGTTTCAAAGTAAATAAAATAGCCAACTTCCATAAGTTGGCTATTTTATTTAATCATTTTTTGTGTCTTGTTGAGTATTAATAAAAAAATAACTATCTTAATACGAATTAATTAACCAAAAAAATATGCTATGGCAATAAAATTTAACTTAGTAGAAAAACCGCAACCAGGAGTAGCTAGAGGAGGTGTAAAAAAATGGTATGCAAGCGCAAAAACAGATGGTGAAGTTAGCATCGACGAATTAACAGCAGAAATAGAAAAGTTCTCTGCACTTTCTGAAGCTGATATTCGAGTGTAATCTTCCCTTAACTAGCTACATTCAAAACTAATGATTCCACTGATTATTACTACAATTATCTTGCTGAAATGTTGGAAATTCACTTGTAT
>NZ_CALGVK010000075.1:0-3697 GCF_937930195.1 uncultured Empedobacter sp. | reverse complement strand
TAAAAATAATCGCATTTATTATGTTGATATTTCCGACAATTTATCAAGGAATTGCTGGATTTAGAACCAAAGATGCTACTGTTGTAAAAAAAATTGCTTGGCGCGCCGTTTTGATGCAAATCATGGGAACGCTTTTGGCTTATTTTATCTTCATAAAAATTGGTCAAGACAAACAAGTTGCCATTTATGTTGGCTTTATGTTTTTTACGTCGCTTGCAATTTTAGTCCTAATACAAAACATTTTGATTTACTTAAAAAATAATAGTAATAATTAAAACGTCGCTCATAGAGCGACGTTTTTTAATTTAAAATTGAGTTTCTACTCTACTTATTTCTTATAAAAAATTTACCTATTTGTTCATCATTCCACTCATCAAAACCTTTTTCATTTTTATCTAAATAATTAAATAAAAATAAGGTATCATTCCTTTTAATAAAACATTGATTAGAGTTTTCAATTTTATAAATCTGATCGCCAATTTTAGAAAATCCATATAGTTGTTTAGATGGATTAATTATTTTGTTTATTGAATCATTCATTTTAGGTTTATTCCAAACTTCATTTTCAGAAAGTTTAATACTATATTTTTTATCAGATAAATACAATGTATGATTTCTATGAGAGTTCTTATAAACTATGTAAAACTCGCTTTGATTTCTCAATATATTTTCAATTCTATTTATCTGTAAAGGATTTATATAAAATGTCTGAATAATATAAAAGAAAATAATTAGCAAAATAACTAATATCGAAAATACATAATATTTCTTCATACTATAATTCAAGCCAATAAATTAACGTATTGTTCTGCTTTTTCGGTTAGTTTAGTTTTTACTTGATCATAATTTGAATCAAAAAAACTTCGTAATCTGAACTTTGATTTTTTGGTTTGAATAGTTAGAATTTGATTGCGATTCAAGCGAAAAATATCTTCTTCTTCGTACAAATAATAAATTGCTCGATATGGAATTTCATCTTTTTTGAAAATTGTTCTGATTTCGAACGTTTCTTCTTTTAACGTAAATAAGGTCAAATTAAACGTTAAATCGTATAAAATAGACATCGATGCAAGTAAAGAAATCATGAAAACGCCAATGCGTAAAAAAGGTTCGTCTATCCAAAAATTTCCTCCAAACCAAAAAGCTTTGACAAACGTAAAGTTAACCATCATTAATAATAGAAAAATGATGACGAGAAGAAGTGTTTGCCAACTAAGTTTAGATTTTACCATCTCTGATTGGATTTGTACTAATTTACAATTTTTTTGAACAGATTTAGAAAATTTTTCTACAAATAAAAAACCTCATATAAATCTGAGGTTCATTATATTTTAAAAATGTTATGTTATAAAATTTCAATACTAAAACTATGATTGAGATATTTCTTATATTCCAAGATTTATGCCAAACTGAATCATTTTACGATTATCAAATGTGTTATCTTTAAAATAATTGTTCAAATCTTTTCTTACAAAAACATCAATCAATCCTAAACCAATTGTTATTTCAGCTCCGTAGATAAAATTATTCACATTATAATTTCCACGTTCTTTGTTGCGAACACCATCTCCTTTGTAAATATTATTCGATGATAACAACGTTCCTCCATACATATACGCTGCGATATAGTGTTTTCCTTGCGGACGATATGCAAAATCTTCGGTAATATTTTTGACTTTCGAAAAGTTGTATTTAAATCCAACCGGAACCATAAAATAAGCCGAACGCAATTTCGATTTATCTAACGATTTATCACTTTTTACCAAGCCAACATTTCCATTTTCATCACGATTAAAGCGCATATCATCGTCGATGCGATACGTTCTCCACGAAAATAACCCTCCTGCCAAAAAGTTAACAGGACTTGTTAACGATAATTGTCTTTCGTACATTAAACCTGCTGTTAAATTGCTCGAAAACTTCTCATGTTTGTTCAATTCTTCGTCTTTTTTTCCTGTAAACGCCATGTATCCAAAAGAAGCATAACCGTTAATTTGATTCGCAATTCGGTAACGTTTCGTCACATCTTGTTTCGTTTTTGGCGTAATTGGATCTTCGCCGTTCATAATCGAAAATGCAACTTGTTGTTTGATGATATCATCTAAATTGAAATTTACCTCCTGAATACGATCATTTATCGTTCCCGAATACACGCTCGCAATAGCTTCTTTCTTAGCTGTAGCCTCAGAAGCATTCAGTTTTCCTTCTGTTAATTCTTTGTCAACTGCCGCAATTTTCTTTTCCATTGCAGATTTTTCTTCCTGAACAATTTGACGAATCACTAACGTAAATTCGCTGATGCGATCTTTTACAATTGGACTGATTTTTTCGTCGTTTTTATCATTCAAATCAAATGTAAATTTTTGAGCATATAGTGATGTAGCTGATAAGCATAATAATCCTGCTACGATAAGTTTTTTTATCATAATCTTGCTAATTTAGGGATATTAATGTTTTATTTGAAGCCGATAGAAACCACGCGCGATTGGTTTGACTCCTTTAGATTTTCTTTATTTTCGATCGAATACAACAACATATTTGGATCTACAAAATTCTTCTTCTTTTTGTTCACTTTTACAGAATCTAATGTTGTGTTAGCTGCAATATTTTTCTTTGGTTGAGCTTCTGATTTTAAATCTTCTTTCTTCTCTACAATAGCTTCTTTCTTCGTTGGAAAAGCCATTTCAACTTGTTGAGATTCTTCGTTTATTGCCACTTGAACTTTACCATGTTGAATTGGTTTCTTCTCTTCTTGTGTCTGAATTTCAACTTCTTTTTTAGAGGAATCAATCTTTTCATTATTCGCTAAAATCGATTCTGAAGAATGAACTGTATTAGAATCTGATTGAATTTCTTGCGGATTATTTTGTTCCTGATGATTTACAAATTCTTTTGGTTGATCATCTTTCGATTGATTCATGAATAAATAAATTGATGTAGAAACCGTAAATAACGCCACAACCGCAGCAGACAACCACCATTTGAAATTCGATTTTTGTGGTGATGGAGCGACATCCATACGAGCTTGAATTCTGTCCCACGCATCATGAGAAGGATTCAATTCACGATTTTCTAAATCGTCTTTTATATAGTTTGATATTTTATCGTTGTTTTTCATTTGTCATTTTCTTTTTACTTAGAACAATTTCTTTCAGTTTTGCCTTTGCTCGAAACAATTGCGTTTTACTGGTCGATACCGAAATATTCAGCATTTCTGCAATTTCTTGATGCGAATAATCTTCGAGAATATGAAGATTAAACACCAATCGATAAGGTTCTGAAAGTTGATCTAACACCTCTTGCACATTAAAATTTAACCACGTTTCTTCTACTTCTTCATCTGCTTCATCATAATTAGAAACTCTTACATCATCAACATAAATCAATGTTTTATTTGCACGTAAAAAAGTTAAACATTCGTTGACCATGATTCGACGCATCCAACCTTCGAAACTTCCTTTATTTTGAAATTTCTCGATATGATTAAAAACTTTACAAAAACCGTTAATCATACAATCTTCTGCATAATGCATGTCTTCGATGTAGCTTCTACAAACGCTCAGCATCTTTTTGGAGTTTTGTTCGTAGAGTTCTTTTTGCGCCAAAGCATCGTTCTTTTTTAGTCGTTCGACTAAAATTTCTTCTTTACTTTTTCGATTTAGTACAAATAATTTCACGTGTGTTAATTGCTTTCTTA
>NZ_CALGVK010000074.1:0-8294 GCF_937930195.1 uncultured Empedobacter sp. | reverse complement strand
CTATCGAAAAACTAAAATCTACTTGGCCAGTTGCACTTATAACTTGAACATGGCGAATAATAAATTTGATGATATAATTATTAAACGAAAATTTTAATAAATTCAAATAAAAAAAGAACCTCAAAATTAAGGTTCTTCATTATCTAATCTATTTTCGAAAATATTTAATTCATCATTCAAAAAACGATGTTTTTCAGTTCGTATTCCTTTTAAGCGTGGTGCTAAAATTCCTTCATTCCAAATGGTATCAGAACTTAAGATTCTTGCTTCATCCCACAAATTGGCATCAATAAAATGTTGAATCGTATCGCATCCACCTTCAACAATCAGAGATTGAATATTATTTTCATATAAAAAGTTCATAATAGGCGGTAATATTGGTTGCGAAAAATCCAATTGGATAAGGTTTAAATTTTCTTCTGATGAATTTTCAAGTGAATTAAAAATAACCGTAGGTTGAGTCTGATCAAACAAATGAAAACTTCTCGGGATAGCTAAATTTTTGTCAATCGCAATTCTCAACGGATTATTCCCAGTCCAAAGTCTTGAGTTTAATTGTGGATTATCGATTAAAGCTGTGTTTTTTCCAACCAAAATAGCTTGTTCTTCCGTTCGCCATTTATGTACCAATTGTTTGGTGTATTGATTGGTAATCCACAATTGTATATCATCACGTCCGATGTATCCATCTTCAGTTTGTGCCCATTTTAGGATAATGTATGGACGTTTTTTTTGATGAAATGTAATAAAACGCTTATTAAGGTTGATGCATTCTTTTTCTAAAACACCTAATGTCACATCCACACCATTTTTTAGCAAACGTAAGTAACCTTGTCCATTTACTTTTGCAAACGGATCTAACGTTCCTATTACAACTTTCGGAATTTCTTTTTCAATAATCAAATCTGCACATGGAGGTGTTTTACCATGATGCGAACAGGGTTCTAATGTCACATATAAAGTACTTTCCTTTAATAATTCAGGATTTTTGACTGAATTGATCGCGTTTACTTCTGCGTGAGGACCACCGTATTCAGATGTAAAACCTTCACCAATAATTTGATTGTTATGTACAATAATAGAACCAACAAACGGATTAGGATATGTTGTTCCTAACCCGTTTGTAGCAATTTGTATACAACGAGCCATATAGTGCTCATCGATAGATTGTTGTGTCATCTCTAAAAATTATGCATTAAAATCTATGTTGAATAATGTTTTCAATTTGATTTCAGCTTCAATTAATTTTTTACGTTTTTCGTCAATTTGTTTGTAAACATCTTTTAATAAAGGATTGTTTTCATTCGCATTCGAAAAGAAATGTACGTTATTATCTAATTGATTGATTTCTTTTTCTAATTCTTCAATCGTTTTACGTGTTTTTCTAATCTCATCATCCAATAAATTACCATTATTTCCAGCTTTTACTTTATTGACAAAAGATTGTAACTTGTAATCGTTCAATTCATTTTTCGAAAGATTTAGCGCTTCAAGTTTTTTGTGATAAATATCTGTAAACTCTTGGTTGATTAATGTTTTATCCGTTGGTACTTTTCCTAAACTCGTCCAATTGTTTTGAATTTCTTCTAATTGTTTCAATGCTTCGTCTTTATTATCAGAAATAGTTTGATTCTTGAATTCCTGTAATAAAGCTTGCTTGTTTGTATAGTTTTGTTCAAATTTTTGATTCGCTTGTTCGTGACGTTTTTTGTAGCGATCAAAGAATTGGTTGCATGTATCTTTAAATTCTTTCCAAATTTTATCTGAATTTTTTCTTGGAACATGACCAATCTTTTTCCAATCATTTTGAATTCTTTTAATCACTTGAACTGAAGTATTCCAATCTGTGCTTTCAGCATGTTGTTTTGCAATTTCAAGTAAAGCCAATTTCTTTTTAAGATTAATATGTTGTTCTGATTTTAAATCTTTGTAGAAATCATTTTTGATGTGATTAAACTCTCGTGTCACTTCTTTAAAAGCTTCCCAAGTTTGAGAATTTTTATCTTTCGGCACACGTCCCAACGAAATAAAGTTCTCACGTAATGTATTTACTTCTTTAATTGCTTTTTGCCAATCACTGTGCGATTTACTTGTTGAACTTGATGCAATTTCTTTAATACGAGCAATGATTTGAGTTTTCTTCTCTAAATTATCTTTTTGCTCTTGTTTTATTTTTTCATTCAATTCACCTTTACGGTCATGAATTTTATTCGTTAATTCTTTGAATTTCTGCCACGTTGGTTCGCGCAAATCTTCTTGTACTGGAACTGCTTCTTCTTTCCATAAACGGTGAAGGTATTGCAATTCATTCAACGCTTTTTGAACATTATTTTCTAAGACTAATTCTTCTGCACGTTTGATGATAGAATAACGAACTTCAAGATTATGTGCATAATCCAAAGTTTGCAATTCTTTGTTCATATCCAAATACGTGTAGAAATTGTCTAAATGGAAAAAATAATTTTTAAAAACATTTTCAGCATTTTTGCTCGGAATTCTTCCTGCGTTATGCCAACGAGTTTTCAACTCGCGAAATTGTTTGAACATCGCCGCAGAAGAATCATTTTGTTCTTGGTATAAGGCTTTTAATTCGTCAATAATTTCTAAACGTTCTTTTAAATTATCTGATTCTTTTTTCTCATTTTCTTTATGAAAAACAGCTAATTGATTTTTGAAATCGTTATAAACAGCATTAAATTTAGCTTTATAAGAAGTTTCGTATCTAAAATCTAATTCATCTCCACCTTCATTCAAAAAAGCTTCTTTTTTAACAGCTTCGTCTTCGTCTAATTTATTTTTAAAAGCATCTCGAATTTGATTGAAATGTTCGCGAATATCTTGAACATCGTACTTGCTCAACAGATTTTTAGCTTCGTTTATTAAGACATCAAAGCTGAATGTTTCATAATCTTTAAACGAAATATCGCTCACTTTTTCTTGGTTGACTAACTCTTCTGTTTTATAAGTTTCCGTGTTAGAGTTGTTTGTGGTTGCAGATTTAGGTAATTGTTCTCCGTCTGCATTTTGCAGGTTATCCAATTCAGTATTCATAAGAAAATAAGTTTTGTTTCTCAAATCTAATAAAATTTGAGGACAATATCAAGTCTATTTTGTGTGATTATTCCAAATTTCCCAAGCTTTTTCTGCTTGTAGAATCAACATTTCGTGTCCGTTTTTTATTTTAGAACCATTATGTTGTCCATTTTCTAAAAATTTTGTCACGGCTGGATTGTAAATCAAGTCGTACAATAAATGGTTTTCGTTTAGAAATTGATAGGGTAGAAGTGGTTCATTTTCAATATTAGGAAAAGTTCCTACTGGTGAACAATTCACAATTATTTGATGAGAATGCATGATTTCTTCATTCAATTCGTCATACGTAAAATGATTTTTAATTTTCGTTCTTGAAACAATTTTATATGTGATATTTAATTGGTCAAGAATATAAAAAATAGCTTTTGCAGCACCGCCATTTCCCAAAACCAATGCTTTTTTGTAATGCGGTTCTAAAAGAGGTTGTAAAGAGTGTTGAAAACCGTAACAATCTGTATTGTGGCCAATTCTTTTTCCTTCTTTAATCAAAACTGTATTTACTGCACCAATTGCTTTTGCTTCGGGCGATAATTCATCCAAAAAAGGAATGATTTCTTGTTTGTAGGGAATTGTAACATTAAAACCTATTAAGCCTTCTGCTTCGAAAATTTTTTCTACTTCATCGATATGCTGTAAATCAAAAACATTGTAGACGCAGTCTACAATGTTTTCATTTATAAATTTTTCAGCAAAATAAGATTTCGAAAAAGAATAAGAAATATTTCTTCCGATTAATCCAAATTGTCTCATTCGTCTGTTTTATTTTTATTGAATCGAGCTTTCACAATTCGAATAATTAAAGGCATATTGGCCAATAAAATAATTCCAAAAATGAATTTCTCTAAATTATTTTTTACGATGTCAAACTGACCTAAAGTATATCCTAAAAAAGAAATTACGCCAACCCAAAGTACAGCACCAAAAAAACTGTAGGTGATAAATGTACGGTAATTAAGGTTTGTTACACCACATATAAATGGAATTATAGTACGAACTACTGGCATAAAACGTGCAATGATGATTGCTTTTTTACCGTTTTCGTTAAAAAATTCTGTTGCTTTTTCGATGTGTTTCTTTTTAAGGTACCACGAATCTTTTCTTCCTAAGATCCATCCGCCAAATTTTCGTCCAACATAATAATTTACGTTATCTCCAAGAATTGCTGCAACCATCAGTAAAGGAATGATATATTCGATATGTAAATGGTTTTGGTCATCGCTGGCCGCAATCATTCCAATCGAAAAGATAAGCGCATCTCCAGGTAAAAAAGGCATTAAAAATGACATGACAATTAAACCTGTTTCGGCAAAAATTATCAAGAATAGAATGGCATATATCCAATAACCGTAATTATTGATAATGTCCATTAATACCTTGTCTGGGCGTTGAACAAAATTGGTGATAAATTCAATAATAGATTGCATTTTTTATGCTCGTATAATATCAGCTCCAATAGCGCGTAAACGTACATCGATATCTTCGTAACCACGATCAATTTGATCGATGTTATGAATAACTGTTTTTCCTTTTGCAGAAAGTGCAGCAATCAATAAAGACATTCCGGCACGAATATCAGGCGACGTTAATTCTGCTCCTTTAAGAGGTGTTTCGTGATTAAGACCAATGACAGTGGCACGGTGAGGATCACATAAAATGATTTGTGCTCCCATATCGATTAGTTTATCTACGAAAAATAAACGTGATTCAAACATTTTTTGGTGGATTAAAACGCTTCCTTTCGCTTGTGTTGCAATTACTAAAATGATTGATAATAAATCAGGTGTAAATCCTGGCCAAGGCGCATCAGAAATTGTTAAGATAGAACCGTCAATAAAGCGTTCGATTTCATAATTTTCTTGAGCAGGTATATAAATATCGTCTTCGCGACGTTCTAATTTGATTCCTAATTTTCTGAAAACATCTGGAATAACACCTAAATTTTCCCACGAAACATTTTTGATGGTTAATTCAGATTTTGTCATTGCTGCCAAACCAATCCATGATCCAATTTCAATCATATCTGGTAAACATGTATGTTCGGTTCCGCCTAATTTTTCAACTCCTTCGATCGTTAAAAGATTTGAAGAAATTCCAGAAATTTTAGCACCCATTCTGTTTAACATTTTACATAATTGTTGAATATAGGGCTCACAAGCAGCGTTGTAAATAGTTGTTGTTCCTTTTGCAAGCACAGCAGCCATAATGATATTGGCAGTTCCTGTTACAGAAGCTTCTTCCAACAACATATAATTTCCTTGTAGTCCATTCTCGTCCACTTCTACACCGTAGAAATCTTCGTCTGGATTGAAACGATATTTTGCTCCTAATGCAAAGAAACCTTCGAAGTGTGTATCTAAACGACGACGTCCAATTTTATCTCCACCTGGCTTTGGCATAAATGCTTCTCCAAAACGAGCTAAAAGTGGTCCCATTAACATGATTGATCCACGTAAAGCAGCTCCATCTTTTCGAAATTGTTTTCCTTTTAAATAATCTAATCGTAATTCATCGGCTTGGAAAGTGAAATCACCTTTTCCATTTTTTTGTGTTTTGACACCTAAATCTCCTAAAATTTCAATCAAACGATTGACATCTCGGATATCCGGAATGTTTTTAACACGAACTTGTTCATTGGTTAATAAGACCGCACATAAAATTTGTAGTACTTCATTTTTAGCACCTTGAGGAGTGATTTCTCCTTTCAAAGGTTTCCCTCCCTTTATTTGAAATGTAGCCATTTAGTTGTATTAAATAGTTTTGATTTAACCTTTATTGTTTCGAACGTTTTGGTTTCGATTATTGTTATTTTGATTATTTCGGTTATTGTTGTTATTACGATTAGTCGAACTTTGGTTATTGTTTCGATTATTATTTTGATAACTTCGGTTACTTCTGTTGTTTTGATTGTTGTTTGAATGATTGTTATTGCTTAAACGCTCAGGAGAAACCAAATGATCTTCTACTTTTCTTAAATCAATTTTACCATTAGATAATTCGAACAAATGATTGAAAATAACTTGATCATCAACGGTATCTTTATTCCACAATAAATAACATTTTTTCATGTGATTAGCAATAGCAAAGTACAAGCCTTCGCTTTTTTCACCTTCTTCCCATGTTACAGCAACGTCAATCATTTTTCGAATATTATTCCCGTAATATCTGTATTTATAAATGCTTTGTGGATAATTTACTTTGTTTGGTTTGCTGTTTACAGTGTCCTTTTTTGTCGGAATTGGATAAGGAGATTTTACATCCAAATCAAATTCTGCCATGATAAAAAGTTGATCCCAAAGTTTGTGTTGGAAATCTGGTACGTCGCGCAAGTGTGGGTTTAATTCTCCCATAACTTCGATGATAATTTCAGCAAATCCGTTGCGTTCTGTTTCGTCTGTTATTGTTTTACAATGATTTACCATTTCTTGAATATGACGCCCATATTCTGGAATAATCAATTGCGTACGAAGTGTATTATATTCCATTAAATTTTCTAATGTATTGGTTACAAATTTACAAAAATCTATCCGATTATTTGAGTGAAAAAGGGATATTGATTGCTAAATTTTTATTAAATTATTGTCCTTCAAATATGGTTTAATTAGAAGAAGATAAACTTATCTTTCTATTTACTTTCTTCAAATTTGTTTAAAAAGTAAAGCCTTTGTTTAGTAAAGAAAATTAGGTTAAAAACCTTTCGATTGTCAACAAATATAATCTTTTTTTTTATCAAAAAATTAGTTGGTTATCGTTTAAAGATTAGATTAGTTCTTCTTTCTGCCTATCACTTCTTCTGTTTTTGATATTAATTGATGTGAATTAAGTGTTAAGTTTCTCATAGTTTTTGTGGAATTATAAGTGCTAAAATCGTTGTAGAAAGGATCAAAAGAAAGATTACTGCAATGTAACCCAAGGTTTGTTTAGTGTTTTTGAGATTTGTAACTGTTTTAAACCCCCTGTACAAATAATAAAACATAATTGCCATACAAAATAATGCGAAAAAACCTACAATAACTACCGTTATCATAATAGAAGGATTTTGTAAAATGGTTAAATCATTAGATAAAACTCCTTCCGTAACCTTGTTTATCTTCTGATTGATAAATGGAATAAAATCGGTGATAAAAACAATATAATAAGCAATTCTCGAAATTAAAACCACATTTATAATATCAATGAAACGAGTTTTTGGATTGATAAATTTTCCATAGAAATAAAGTAAAAGTATAGCAATTAAGACATTTCGGGTATTTTGGTAGATAATATCGACAAACGAAAAATCAATTTTTATTTTTTGAATACTCAAAAAATCAGGGAAATACGAATCGGTCAAATAACAGATATACGAAAAGAATAAATGTGCGATTAATCCAATAATCAATAATAATTTATCGTCAAAATAGGCAAAAGGATTAAGAAGTTTTTTGATCATCTTTTAAGGTTTTTATCGTGTGAATAAATTCATCAGGTTCGTCGCAACTAATCAAATATTTTACATTTTCTAATTCAATCGCAACCAATTTAGTTCGGTCTTTTATATTACATCGATAGTTATCCATCGAAATTCCAATCAATCCATAAACGCCTCTTGCGCCAATTATCATCAAATTGTTTTGAGATTTTCGAGAGATGCTTTTTATTTCATTTATAGGGATAACAAATGTTTTAATTTTTGTGCAAAAATAAATATTGTTTAAGTCAATTTTAATTTTATTAATAGAAAATAAATAACAACCAACTAGAACAGGAGTTACTATTCCCCAGTAAATTAGTTTAGGAAATAGACTTTTTTCATTATAAATCAGTGATAATCCAATGAGTAATAAAAAGGAAATTAGAATGACAGTTGTCCATTTAAAAAATGGTGACATCGTAACAGTAAACTCTTTATTCATTTGATATAGAATTTATTTTATGAATCAAATCATCTACCTTATTTCGCATAGTTGGATAACTTACATCCATTTGTTTTGCCATATCTTTTAGACTTCCTGAACTTAAGAAAAATTGCATAATAAAATGTTGTTCTTCTGAGGAAAGTTTTAAAAATAATGGAAGTTCATAGTTCCCAACAACTTGCGTTTCGCAATTGTTACAGATCAGTTTTTCTACAGCTAACTCTTCTGTGCAACTTGGACAAAGTACGGGTAGTTTTTTCAAAATATAAATAAAGTTAAATTAAACTTAAATAAAATTAATATAAT